>JBAVQZ010000180.1:0-4471 GCA_049694515.1 Paracoccaceae bacterium
CGCCCAGGACAGCGGCACCGATGCCCGCGCCATCGCGGCGACTTCGGAAACCGTTCTGGCGCATGTCGTCACCGGCGACGCCCAGCTTGACCGGGTGGCGCATGCCGGGCTGGTGGGCCTGTCGGAAAAGCTTTACGAACGCACCTCGGTCGAGCCGGCGGACCCGATCGCGGTGGACCTGGAAACCGACGAGCTGTCGTTCTTCCCGTTCCTTTACTGGCCCGTCACCACCGCCCAGCCGAACCCCTCGCCCGAAGCCTATGCCAAGCTGAACCGGTACCTGCGGACGGGCGGGATGATCATGTTCGACACCCGCGATGCCGATGTCGCGCGGTTTGGCGGCGGCTCGCCGGCGGGGCGCAAGCTGCAACAACTCGCCCGGCCGCTGGACATTCCGCCGCTGGAGCCGATCCCCGACGATCACGTGCTGACCCGAACCTTCTATCTGTTGCAGGATTTTCCAGGGCGGTTCGATTCCCGTGATGTCTGGGTCGAGGCCGCGCCGGCCGATGCCGAGAAGGTCGAGGGGATGCCGTTCCGCAACCTCAATGACGGTGTCACGCCGGTGGTGATCGGCGGCAACGACTGGGCCGCCGCTTGGGCTGTGGACGCGCAGGGCGCGCCGATGTTCCCGGTCGGGCGCGGTTATGCCGGCGAGCGCCAGCGCGAGGTGGCCTTCCGCTTCGGGATCAACCTGATCATGCATGTGCTGACCGGTAACTACAAATCCGACCAGGTCCATGTGCCTGCGCTGCTCGACAGGCTGGGCCAATGAACGGCGCGGTGATCTTCGATCCGCTACTGCCCTGGCCGTTGCTCTGGGGCGCACTGGCGCTGGCCGTGGCGTTCGTCGCGGTGGCCATCTGGCGTGGGTTGTCAGGCTGGTGGCTGCGCGCGCTGGCGGCGGCGGTGCTGGTGCTGGCCATCGCCAACCCCTCGTTCCAGCGCGAGGACCGCAACCCGCTGTCGGACATCGTGGTGCTGGTGGTCGATGAAAGCGCCAGCCAGACCCTGTCTGACCGCCCCGCGCAGACCGAGGCGGCGATCGAAAAGGTCCGCGCCGAAGTTGCGCGCCTGGACAACACCGAGCTGCGCGTCGTGCGGCTGGGCGATGCCGAGGATAACGGCGGCACCCTTCTGATGACCGCCCTGTCCGAAGCGGTGGCCGAAGAGCCCCGCGCCCGGCTTGCCGGAGCGATTCTGCTGACCGACGGGCAATTGCACGATGTCGAGCGGGCACCGGACCTGCCCGCGCCGCTGCACACGCTGTTGACCGGGCACAGCGGTGACTGGGACAGGCGGCTTGTCGTCAAGAACGCTCCGGCCTTCGGCATCCTCGACGAAGAGGTGATGCTGACCCTGCGGATCGACGATCAGGGCGCGGTGCCCGCGGCCGCTGGCGCGCAGGCGGAGTTGTCCATCGCCGTGGACGGCGAGGCGCCGCAGACCGTCACGGTGCCCGTCGGCCAGGATCTGGAGCTTCCGGTGACCCTGGCGCATGGCGGTATGAACGTGATCCGGTTCACCCTGCCCGAGGCACCGGGGGAACTGACCGACCGCAACAATGCCGCCGTTGTGCAGATAAACGGGGTCCGCGACCGGCTGCGCGTCCTTCTGGTCTCGGGCGAGCCGCATCCGGGCGAGCGCACCTGGCGCAACCTGCTGAAATCCGACAGCTCGGTCGATCTGGTGCATTTCACCATTCTCCGCCCGCCCGAGAAACAGGACGGTGTGCCGGTGACCGAACTGTCGCTCATCGCGTTCCCCACGCGCGAGCTGTTTCTGGACAAGGTGGACGAGTTCGACCTGATCATCTTCGACCGCTACAAGCGGCGCGGGATCCTGCCGTCGGTCTATCTGGACAATGTTCGCGACTATGTCGAGAAGGGCGGCGCGCTTCTGATCGCTGCCGGTCCGGATTTCGCCAGCGCGGACAGCCTTTACCGCTCGCCGCTCTCCAGCATCCTGCCCGCAGCCCCCAGCGCTCGGGTCTTCGAGCAGGGCTTCCGCCCGAAGATCACCGATCTGGGCCAGCGCCATCCGGTGACCGAGGGTCTGGAAAAGGCGTGGGCGGGTGGCGATGGCGGGCAATGGGGCCGTTGGTTCCGCCAGATCGACCTGGACGCGGCCACGGGCCAGACTGTGATGAGCGGGGTCGATGAGCGCCCGCTTCTGGTGCTCGACCGGGTGGGCGAGGGGCGCGTGGCGCTGCTGGCCTCGGACCAGGCCTGGCTGTGGAACCGCGGATACGAGGGCGGCGGCCCGCAGCTGGAACTGCTGCGCCGGCTGGCGCACTGGATGATGAAGGAGCCCGAGTTGGAGGAGGAGGCACTGCGCGCCGAGGCCGAGGGGCAGACCGTCACCGTGACCCGCCGCTCGCTCAAGGACGTGCCGCGCGAGGTGCAGATCACGGGGCCCGACGGCACCGTGACCGTGCTTCCGCTGGAGCAGACGCAGCCCGGCAAATACACGGGTACGTTCAAGGGGCCGGAGATCGGCCTCTATCGCCTGACGGATGGCGAGTTGGACACCGTCGTTGCACTGGGTCCGTCCGCACCTAAGGAGTTCGAGGAAACGATTGCCAGCGGCAAAAAGTTGCAGCCCGTCGTGGACAGGACGCGGGGCGGGATCGACCGGCTGGAAAACGGCGTACCCGACATCCGCCAGGTGCGCGAGGGCCGCACCGCCGCCGGGCGCGGATGGATCGGTATCACCCCGCGCGCGGCGTATCTGACGGCCGATGTCATGATCACGCCGCTTGCGCCGGCGTGGCTTTTCCTACTGATCGCGGCGATGCTGAGTGTCGGCGCGTGGCTTTGGGAAGGCCGCCGGTGACGGTGGAGGCGCCACGGGCTTGCATTCCGGCTGATTGCCGGTCATCCCCTGCTTGAAACAAGAGCCTTGCCAGGCCGCATGATTGGTTATAAAATTTTACCAATCTTTGCGCAGGAGAGCCGTCATGCAGATGCCGACGCCGAATCCCGCGATCCTTGCGAAAAAGACAGGGATCGTGAAACGCCTCAGGAAGGTGCTGCCGCAGGATGCGGTGATCGACGACGTGGCCGAGACCCGCGCCTATGAATGTGATGCGCTGACGGCATATCGCTGCCCGCCGCTTTGTGCGGTCCTGCCGGCCTCCACCGACGAGGTCGCGGCGGTTCTGAAGATCTGCCACGAAGAGGGTGTTCCAGTGGTTCCGCGCGGGTCCGGCACTTCGCTGGCGGGTGGGGCGTTGCCCACAGCAGACTGCGTGATCCTAGGCGTCGCGCGACTTAACGAGGTGCTTGAGACGGATTTCGACAACCGCTTCATCCGGGTGCAGTCGGGGCGCACGAACCTGTCTGTCACCGGCGCGGTGGAAGACGACGGGTTCTTCTATGCCCCCGACCCGTCCTCGCAGCTGGCCTGCGCCATTTCCGGCAATATCGCGATGAATTCGGGCGGCGCGCATTGCCTGAAATACGGCGTCACCACCAACAACCTGCTGGGCGTGACCATGGTTCTGATGGACGGCACCGTGGTCGAGATCGGCGGCGCCTACCTTGATTCCGCGGGGCTGGACCTGCTTGGCGTCATCTGCGGTTCTGAGGGGCAGCTGGGCGTGGTCACCGAGGCCACGTTGCGGATCCTGCCCAAACCCGAAGGTGCGCGGCCCGTGCTGATGGGCTTCGACAGCAACGAGGTTGCGGGCGAATGCGTCTCGGACATCATCAAGGCGGGTGTCCTGCCGGTGGCAATCGAGTTCATGGATCGTCCCTGCATCCGCGCCTGCGAGGCTTTCGCCCATGCCGGGTATCCCGATTGCGAGGCGTTGCTGATCGTCGAGGTCGAAGGTTCGGACGCCGAGATCGACGAACAGCTCGGCGTGATCAAGCAGATCGCGCGGCGGCACAACCCGGTCGAGCTGCGCGAAAGCGGGTCGGCAGAGGAAAGCGCAAAGATCTGGCTGGGCCGCAAGTCGGCCTTCGGCGCGATGGGACAGATCAACGATTACATGTGTCTCGATGGCACGATTCCGGTCACCGCCCTGCCGCATGTCCTTATGCGGATCGGCGAGATGTCGAAGGAGTATGGGCTGGATGTCGCCAACGTTTTCCACGCGGGCGACGGCAACATGCACCCGCTGATTCTGTTCGACGCCAATACCCCCGGCGAGCTGGAAAAATGCGAGGCATTCGGCGCGGATATCCTGACGCTTTGCGTCGAGGTGGGTGGCTGCCTGACGGGCGAACATGGCGTCGGCATCGAGAAGCGCGACCTGATGAGCAAGCAGTTCACCGCCGCAGACCTGGACGCGCAACTGCGTGTTAAGGACGTGTTCGACCCGGCGTGGCTGTTGAACCCCGCCAAGGTTTTCCCGCTTGCGGTGACCGAGAGCCGCCGCGCCGCCTGAGGCGGTGCAGCGGGGGGCTTTCTGCCCCTCGCACCCCCCAAGAGTATTTGGACCGAGAAGAATGATGAACCCGAGGAC
>JBAVQZ010000181.1:0-13385 GCA_049694515.1 Paracoccaceae bacterium
GGTGCAGCTGCAGCAGGCAGCGCGCGCTGGCCAGGCCCCCGCGGACGTGTCGATGATGGCGCAGGTGGCACGCATCCGGGGCGAACGCGCCGGTCTCTGGGCCGCGCTCGACCGTGCGGCGATGCCCAATGTCGACAACCTGCCCGATCATTTCGTGCACGGCTACGAGGATGGCAGCTTCTACGGCACTGGCGCCGTGAGCTGGTTCATCAGCCTGGTGACCAACACCGACGTCTATCCCGAGGCGCCCGACTCCTGGACCGCGCTGTGGGATCCGGCGAACGAGAACCGGTTGGGGCTGCTGGCACTGGCCTCGAACTCCTTCCTGCTGGAAATCACCGCCAGCTGCTATTTTGGCGGCACCGACATCCTGGCGACCGAAGATGGCGTGCTGAAGGTCATGAACAAGCTGGCCGAGGTGAAACCCAACGTGCGCCTGTGGTACCGCGACGAGGGCCAGTTCCAGCAGGCGCTGGAAACGGGCGAGATCCCGATGGGTGAATATTACCACGACGTGACCGGTCTGGCCGCGTCCAACGGCAAGCCCGTGCGCTCGACCTTCCCGAAGGAAGGCGCGGTGCTGGATTCCGGATCGTGGGTGGTATCGAAAGCATCGGAAGCCATCGAGCCGGCGCAGGTCTTCATCAACTACATGGCCCAGCCCGAGATCCAGTCCAAGCTGTCGCGCTTCGTCGGCACCGCGCCCACCGTCCCGCGCGAGATGACGGATCTGACGGATGAGGAATTCGCCGCCGTGTCCTCGGACATCCCGCCGATCCTGCCGCGCTATGACCTCTATGTGGACCGGGCCGACTGGGTGAACCAGAAATGGACCGAGCTGGTCACCGGCTGAGGCACTGAACCAATGGCCGGCCCGGTGGCATAGCACGGGCCGGCCCGCATGAAGGGCAACTGATGACCGAGCTTTCCCTGCGTGGCCTGACCAAGCGTTTCGGCGGCCTGGCCGCGGTGGACGATGTGACACTGGACATTCCCGACGGCAAATTCGTCTGCCTGTTGGGGCCGTCGGGTTGTGGCAAGACCACGCTTCTACGCCTGCTGGCCGGGCTGGAGCCCCCCAGCGCCGGAAAAGTGCTGGTGGCCGGGCAGGATCAGACCCATGTTCCCACGCACCGGCGCGATTTCGGCATGGTTTTCCAGTCTCTGGCGCTGTTCCCGCATTTGTCGGTGGCCGAGAACGTGGGCTATCCGCTGTCGATCCGCGGCCGCGGCAAGGCCGAATGCCGCGCCCGCGCCGAAGAGCTTCTGGCGCTGGTGCGGCTGGAGGGTGTGGCTGACCGTCGGATCCATCAGTTGTCAGGCGGCCAGCGCCAGCGCGTGGCCATTGCCCGAGGCCTGGCGATCGACCCGCAGGTGTTTCTTCTGGACGAACCGCTGTCGGCGCTGGACGCCAACCTGCGCGAGCACATGCAGGTCGAGCTGCGCCAGTTGCAGCAGCGCCTGGGCGTGACCACCGTGGTCGTGACCCATGATCAGAAGGAGGCGCTGACCATGGCCGACATCGTGATCGTCATGGACAAGGGCCGGGTGCAACAGATGGGCCCGCCGATGGAAATCTACCGTGATCCGGCCAACGCCTTCGTCGCCAGCTTCATCGGCACGTCGAACCTTCTTCCGTGCACCCTGCGCGACGCGAATACGATCGAGCTGTCGGGACAGAGAATCGCGCTGAGCAACGGGGACCGGATCAAATGCGCCCCCGGCAGCGATGCGGTCCTGTCCGTCCGGCCCGAGGACGTGCGCCTGACGGACGGCAATGGGCTGCCGGGGCGGGTGGCCTTCATCAGGGACCTGGGCGAAAGCGTGCAGTTCGTGCTGGATCACGACGGGCAGGAGGTCACCGCGCTCTATTCCCCGCGCGATCGACCCGAGGTCGAACTGGGCGACCGAGTCGGCATCCGGTTCGAGCCGGGTGGCCGGGTGGTACTGCCAAGATGAGCGCGCCCGAGAAACCGACCCCGGGCTGGTTCGCGGCGCTTCCGGCGGCCTGGCTGGCCGTCTTTTTCCTTGTCCCCTTCGCCATCATGGTCTCGGTCAGCGTGGCACATCGTGTCCAGGGCGGTTTTTTCGAACCCGGGTTCGAGCTGGACAGCTACCTTCGGTTCCTGTCGCCGTTTTTCGGAAAGATACTTCTGACCTCGGTGACCATGTCCGCCGCTGCGGCGCTGATCTGCGTGACCATGGCCTTTCCTTTCACGGTCATTCTGGCCGGCATGAGGCGGCGGGCGCAGACCATCGTGCTGGTGATACTGCTGTCGGTGCTGTCGCTGTCCGAAGTGATCATCGGCTTTTCGCTGTCCACGCTGCTATCGCGCACCGCAGGCGTGGGCAATCTGCTGGCCTGGCTGGGAATACTCGAACAGTCGCGCGCGTTCACGCCCAGCCTATTCGCGCTGATGACGGGGTTCTGCTATCTCGGGCTGCCCTACGCGGTGCTGGTCCTGTATCCGCCGGTTTCGCGGCTGGATCCAGAACTGGGCGAGGCCGCGCGGATCATGGGCGCCACGCCACTGCGCAGTTTCCTAACTGTCACGATCCCGGTGCTTCGGGCGCCGATCTTCGGGGCACTGATCCTGGTCTTCGTCTTCACGCTCGGCGTCTATCTGTTGCCGCAGGTGCTGGGCCAGCCGCAGCACTGGACGCTGTCGGTGCACATCACCGACCAGGCGATCTTCCAGTCCAACCTGCCCTTCGCGGCAGCGATGGCGGTGCTGCTGCTGATCGTGGCGATGGCCATGGTGGGCCTGACCTTGCTGCTGGGGCGCGATCGGGGGGCGGAGGCATGACCCGCAGGCTCCAGGTCATCTATATCCTGATCATCCTCGCTCTGCTGGCGGCGCCCATCGTCGTGGTCACCGGCGTGTCGCTGAACGGCCAGCAATCGTTGCGCTTTCCGCCCCAGGATTTGTCGCTGCGCTGGTACGGCGCACTGTTCCGCGACCCCGACTGGCTGGTGCCCCTGCGCAATTCCCTGGTGATCGCCTCGGTTTCGGGGCTGCTGGCCGTGATCGTGGCACTGCCGCTTGCGCTGCACGTCTGGTCGCGCGACGGTTGGGTGGCGCGAGCGCTCTATACCCTCGGGGTGGCGCCCTTCATGCTGCCGCCGGTGATCTCGGCACTGGGGTTCATGGTGTTCTGGATATCGCTGGGAATGTACGGGCAGATGGCGGCCACTATCGTGTCGCATGGGGTCTTTCTGGTGACGCTGCCGTTGGTCACGATCTCGCTGGGGCTGAACGCCATCGACACCGCCCTGCTCGAGGCCGCGCGCACCATGGGCGCCTCCCGGGCGCAGGTGCTGCGCACGGTCATCGTGCCGCTTGTGGTGCCCTATGTCGTGTCGGGCTACGCCTTCGCCTTCGTGCTGTCGCTGAACGAGTACATCATCGCCTACATGGTTGCAGGTTTCACGGTCGAGACGCTGCCGATCAAGATTTTCAACAGCCTGCGCTATGGATACACGCCGATCATGGGGGTCGTTTCGGTGCTGTTCATCGTGCTGGCGGCAACGGTCTTCGGGCTGGTCGGACGTTTCGGCAATCTGCCCCGTCTGCTGGGTGCGGAAAGGATAATTGACCAATGAGCATGAAACTGGCCCTTTGGCAGGGCGCGGGCGTACCGGGCGACCTGACGGCAACGATTGACGAAACGGAGCGCGTGGCCGCCCGCGCAGCCGAGCAAGGCGCGAACCTTCTGGTCTTTCCGGAGGGGTTTCTGACCGGCTACTACATCTCCGATCTGGCCCCTGGCCGCCTTCCGGGTGTTGAGGCGGCGCTGACACGCGTGGCCCAGGTCGCGGCGCGCGCGGGGCTGAGCCTCGTCATGGGCGCGAACACCGAGGCAGCGGACCGCATCCGCAACACGGCCGTGGTTTTTTCCGATGACGGCGCCGAGGTCGGCCGCTACCACAAGCGGGCGCTCTTCGGCCCCTGGGAAAAGGCCACCTTTGCGCCCGGCGACCGACCTCTGCGGTTCGACTGCGACGGCCTGCGCGTCGGGGTGGCGATCTGCTATGACGTCGAATTCCCCGAGTTGATCCGCGCCGAGGCGCGGGCAGGGGTCGATCTGTTGGTGGTGCCCACGGCGTTGATGACCCCGCATGAGCGCATCGCGCGAATGGTGGTCCCGGTGCGGGCGCTGGAGAACCAGATCTTCATCGGCTACGCCAATCGCAGCGGCACCGAACCCGGGCTGGATTTCGTGGGCTTGTCCTGCATCTGCGGGCCGCGTGGCGAAGCCCTCGCCACGGCCGGAAAGGATTCCGGCCTGATCGTCGCGGACCTGGACTCCGCGCACCTCGCTTCAGAGCGTGCCGAAAACTCCTATCTGACGGATCTGTCGGGGCTGGAGCGGTCCGCAACGTCTTGATAGTGGCGTGCACGGGGGGCCTGGTGGTCTATCCGGCTTGAGCGCCCGGGGGGCTGGAACCGGGCCCAAGGACACCGGCGACGCGATAAATAACGATCGGGCGTTCAGGGATCGCGATCTTGACGAAGGGTTTGACCGCACTGGGTCATGATCGATTCTTCGAAAAATCGGTGTCCCAAACTCCCGAAGTCTCAGTTCAAATTGCACACGCAACATGAGCCGGCAGCAGCCGGGCAACCGCAGGATCGCGACGAAATCCCGGGAATTTCCTAACGGCTCAAACGAATTGCGGGACATTGAGCCAGAAAGTCGCAAAGCCACCACTTTCCAGCAGACGTGGGGGCTCGGCCTTGGAACCGTTCGACAAGGCAGGCACGCTGCCAGAAAAGGATTGCCGAACCTTGTGACTGGGCGCACAAGTTATCCTTCGGCGTTCTGCTCGATGGAGGTTTCGGCATGCGGCTGAAGATCTTGCTTTTCGTGGTCTCGACCCTGATCGGCTTTTCGCATGCACATGCGGACACGCTGCCGCTGCCGGGCGATCTGATAGCTTTCGACAGCCCGGAAGGAGAGGCCCTGCTCATGGGCGCCGAAGCCCGACAGGACTATTTTCAGCTCAGCATGCATTTCGTCACGCAGGATAATCCGGCGTATTGCGGACCGGCGTCGATCGCCATGGTGCTCAATGCGATCGGCGTGCCGCGCCCACCCTCGAAGCTGACGATCGGCCTGGGCATGTTCAATCAGCAAAACATCTTCACCCCGGCCGCACAGTCAGTGAAATCCGGCGCCGAGATCATGCAGGCCGGAATGACGCTCGACGAATTCGGTCAGTCTTTGGCAGCCCACGACCTTGAGGTCGACGTGTATCATGCGGCGAACTCGAATGCCGATGACTTCCGCCGGATCGCGATGGCCACGCTCAGCGACACCGACCATTTCATCGTGGTGAACTACCTGCGCAAAACAATCGGCCAGGAGGCAGGTGGCCATATCTCGCCAATAGGGGCATATGACGCCGATACTGACCGCTTCCTGATCCTCGACGTCTCGCGCTACAAATACCCGCCGGTATGGGTCGAGGCGGAAACCTTGTTCGACGCCATGAACACGCAGGACGCGGACAACGACAACAAGACCCGGGGATTTGTCGTGGTAGGCCGATAACGGCACGCCCGTCCGGCGTCAGTTTTTTCGCAGAGCGCGGTATTCTCGAAACGGAGACTCCCACTCGATTTCCGTTTCAGCTCGGGCGGCAGCGGATTTTCGATGGAGGCCACAGTCGATGTGCTGACCGGTGAACGGCGGGATCAGATCCAGCATCCGACGCCGAACCGGACAAGCGAACGGTTCGCAATGCTCGGCGCGCCACCCAGGTTTCTTCAGGACGCGGCCCCGGACCAATTGGAATGATCCTCGGAATTCTCAGAGTCCGGCCCGTCGATCAATATGGATGGCCGGGCCAGTGCTTCGAGGGCCGCCCGGTCGGTGATGATGACCCTCTGCCCATCAATCTTGGCACCATCATCCTGCAGCGATCGCATTGCACGGGACAGGCTTTCCGGCGTCATCGATAGAAACGAGGCCAGTAGGCGCTTCTCGACCGGAAGAACGAAGCTGACGCTGTCGCCGGCCTCCGCGGACTTGCGCATGATATAGGCGGCCAGCCTTTCCCGCGCGCTACGCAGCTTGAGGTTCTTGGTCTGCCGCACGATGCGCCGGTAGCACGCCGCGAGTTCGTCGACCGTCGCCATCGCGAATTCGGGATCGCGGCGGAAAATCGAATGAAGATCGCCGACCGGCAAGAGAATGATGCGTGTCTTTTCCAGGGTGCGGGCAGACATCAGGTATGGCGCGTCCTTGATACAGGCCGCCAGGATGAACGTCGAAACGGGCCGCACGACCGCCATCGTGGTTTCGCGCTTATGCCAACCTGCGAACAGCTCGACCGCCCCCTCCATCACGACATGCAGAAAATCCGGATGCGCGCCCTCCTCGATCAAAAGAACCTGGGGCGGAAACGTCTGAACATAGGCGGCGCGTGTCAATGACAGGAAGTTCTCGTCCGACATGGTTCGGAACAATGGCAGCCGACGAATCGCCGGAAGTTCGGAATCACGCACGAATCACCTCTGTTCGGGACGGTTGCTTGATAATTGGTAAGCCACTGCCGGCCACAGGTCAAAAGAAGACACGTCATTTGCGTTTGGTTGGATTGATCTTTTCGCACCTGAAAAATGAGCCTTCTCAATCCAAGTCTGATCCTCCCATCTGCGCGCTGTCGTTTTGATCTGCATCAAATCACCATCTCCGGAACTCGGGTCTCTGCGAGGTGAGTTCGCGCGGGACCGGCCTGCGCCCGAAACGGAGAAAGACAATGCTGGAAAGCGAACAGATTTCCGATGTCGACCGCACAAGAGCGCTGACGCTGAGTACAGTCGCGTTCACGGCCTGCTTCGCGGTCTGGACGATCTTTTCGATCATCGGTGTGGCGATTAAATCGGAACTTGGGCTGAACGAGTTCGAGTTCGGGCTGTTGGTCGCAACCCCCATCCTGACAGGCTCGCTCACCCGGCTGATCCTCGGGGTCTGGACCGAAAAATGGGGCGGCCGCAACGTGTTCACCGCCCAGATGCTGCTTACCGCGGCCGCGACCTGGATGCTGACCTGGGCATCCACCTATGTGATGTATCTGATCGCCGCGCTGGGCATCGGGCTTGCCGGCGGGTCGTTCATCATCGGCGTGGCCTATGTCTCGCGCTGGTATGGCCCCGGCAGGCAAGGCACCGCGTTGGGGATCTTCGGTGCGGGCAATGTGGGCGCCGCGGTGACCAAGTTCGTCGCGCCCTTCGTGATGGTGGCCTATGGCTGGCACGGCGTCGCCCATGTCTGGGCCGGGGCGCTGGCGCTTATGGGCATCGCGTTCTTCATCTTCGCAAAGGACGACCCCGAGCTTGTCGCCCGCCGCAAGTCCGGCGCGCGCGCACCCACCCTGGCCGAGCAGTTCGCGCCGCTGAAGAACCTGCAGGTCTGGCGCTTCTCGCTTTACTACTTCTTCGTGTTCGGCGCCTTCGTCGCGCTGGCGCTGTGGACGCCGCACTACCTGATCGACGTCTATCATCTCGACGTGCGGACCGCGGGCATGTCGGCGGCGGCCTTCTCGCTTTCGGCCTCGCTGTTCCGCGCCTATGGCGGGCATCTGTCCGACCGGTTCGGCGCGCGGGCAGTGATGTACTGGTGTTTCGGTTTCTCGCTGATCCTGCTGTTCATGCTGTCCTATCCGCCAACGGATTACGTGATCCAGGGCAAAGACGGCCCGATCGCCTTTTCCACCCAGATGGATCGCTGGCCCTTCGTCATCACGCTGTTCGTGCTGGGCTTTTTCATGAGCCTGGGCAAGGCGGCGGTCTACAAGCACATTCCCGTCTATTACCCGTCGCATGTCGGCGCGGTCGGCGGGCTCGTGGGGATGATCGGCGGACTCGGCGGGTTCATCCTTCCGATCGCCTTCGGCGCCCTTCTGGACCTGACCGGCATCTATACAAGCTGCTTTGCCCTGCTTTTCGCCATCGTCGCGGTGTCGCTGAGCTGGATGCACCTGTCGATCCGTCGCATGGAACGTACGGCGCAAGGCGAGGCGCTGGACCAACTGCCGCAGCTGCCCGAGATGCAGCCGATCCATCTGCCCGAACATTCCGCCCAGTCGCACACGCTGGAAGAATGGCACCCCGAGGACGAGACGTTCTGGGAAGAAAAGGGCAGCCGTATCGCTCAGCGGAACCTGTGGATCTCCATCCCCGCCCTGCTGCTGGCCTTCTCGGTCTGGATGGTGTGGTCAGTCGTCGTGGCGCGATTGCCCGCGATCGGCTTCGACTTCACGCCGGGTCAGTTGTTCTGGCTGGCGGCGTTGCCGGGGCTGTCCGGGGCGACCTTGCGTATCTTCTACAGCTTCATGGTCCCGATCTTCGGCGGCCGGCTGTGGACGACGCTCTCAACCGCCTCTCTCCTGCTGCCCGCGATGGGTATCGGCTATGCCGTGCAGAACCCGGAAACGCCGTATCTGATCTTCCTCACTCTGGCCCTGCTCTGCGGGTTCGGCGGCGGCAACTTCGCCTCTTCGATGGCCAACATCGCCTTCTTCTTTCCCAAGGCGGAAAAGGGCAATGCTCTGGCGTTGAATGCCGGCCTGGGCAACCTGGGCGTGTCGGTCATGCAATTCCTTGTCCCGATAGCCATCACCACGGGTGTCTTCGGCGCCCTCGGCGGCGCGCCGCAAACCATATCGGACGGCGGACAGCTGTGGATGCAGAATGCGGGCTTCGTCTGGGTGCCGTTCATCATCGCGGCCACGGCCGCGGCCTGGCTGGGCATGAACGACATCGCCGACGCCAGGGCCAGTTTCAGCGAACAGGCGATCATCTTTTCGCGCAAGCACAACTGGATCATGTGCGTTCTTTATACCGGTACCTTCGGCAGCTTCATCGGTTATTCGGCGGGCTTCCCGCTGCTGACCAAGCTGCAATTCCCTGACGTGAACGCGCTTCAGTTCGTGTTCCTTGGCCCGCTGGTCGGCGCGCTGAGCCGCGCTGCGACCGGCTGGGTGTCGGACAAGTTCGGCGGGGGTCGCGTTACGTTCTGGACCTTCGCGGCGATGATCGTGGCGGTCTTCGGCGTGATCAGCTTCCTGCCCGCCACCGGAGGGGTCGGCAATTTCTGGGGCTTCTTCGCCTGCTTCATGGCGCTGTTCTTCCTGACCGGCGTGGGCAACGCCTCCACCTTCCAGATGATCCCGATCATCATGGCGCGCGAGGTGCCGCGCCTGATGCCGGACCTCGACGCGGAAGGACGGCGCAGGCAGGCAGACCGCGAAAGCGCGGCGATCATCGCTTTCACCTCGGCAATCGCCGCCTACGGGGCCTTCTTCATCCCCAAGGCCTACGGCACGTCCATCGCGATGACCGGCAGTCCGATCCTGGCGCTGTGGGCGTTCCTGGCCTTCTACGCGGTCTGCGTCGCGCTCACCTGGATCTTTTATACCCGCCGCGGGGGCCTTCTTCACGACATCGAGCATGGCCGCGCGCCGGTCGCCGCAGCCGAAACCGCCTGACCTGAAAGGACAGCACCAATGAGCCATCTTCTGGACAGACTGAATTTCTTCCAAAGCAAGGAGCTGGAGCAGTTCTCGGACGGGTACGGGCAGGTCACGCGCGAGAACCGCGACTGGGAGGACACCTACCGAAGCCGCTGGCGGCACGACAAAATCGTGCGCTCGACCCACGGGGTGAACTGCACCGGGTCGTGTTCGTGGAAGATCTACGTGAAATCCGGGATCGTCACCTGGGAGACGCAGCAGACCGACTATCCCCGCACCCGTGCCGGGCTGCCCAACCATGAGCCGCGCGGCTGCGCGCGCGGGGCGTCCTACAGCTGGTATCTCTACTCGGCCAACCGGGTGAAGAACCCTCTGATCCGGGGCAAGCTCATGCGTGCCTGGCGCAAGATGCGCGAGACGATGAAGCCCGTCGCGGCCTGGGAGGCGCTTCAAAACGACCCGATCCTGCGCGCGAGCTATGTCCAAACCCGCGGCAAGGGCGGCTTCGTCCGCGCCACCTGGGACGAGGCGTCGGAGATCGTCGCCGCGGCCAACGCCTATACGGCCAAGACCTACGGGCCGGACCGCGTCTTCGGGTTTTCGCCGATCCCGGCGATGTCGATGGTCTCCTACGCTGCCGGGACGCGCTATCTCAGCCTTCTGGGCGGCACCTGCATGTCCTTCTACGACTGGTATTGCGACCTGCCACCCGCCTCGCCCCAGACATGGGGCGAACAGACCGACGTGCCCGAAAGCGCCGATTGGTACAACGCGGGCTTCCTGCTGCTTTGGGGCTCAAACGTGCCCCAGACCCGCACGCCGGACGCACATTTCTACACCGAGGTCCGCTATCGCGGTACCAAGTCAGCCGTCGTCAGCCCCGATTATTCCGAAGCCGCCAAGTTCGGCGACATCTGGCTGAACCCGCAGGCGGGCACCGACGCGGCGCTTTCGATGGCGATGGGCCACGTAATCCTGCGCGAGTATCACCTGGACCGGCAGGCGGAGTATTTCGAGGAATACGCCCGCAAGTACACCGACATGCCGATGCTGGTGAAACTGGACGAGACCGACGGTCGCCTCGTACCGGGCCGGATGTTGCGCGCCGAGGATTTCGAAGGCGCGCTGGGCGAGACGAACAATCCCGACTGGAAAACCGTCGCTTTCGACGTGAAATCGGGAAGTGTCGTCGCGCCCAACGGGTCGATCGGGTTCCGTTGGGACGAGGAAGGAAAGTGGAACCTGGAAGAGCGAGCCAGGGACGCGGACACGGATCTGCGCCTGAGTCAGATCCTCGAAGAGGACCATGACGAGGTTGTCGGCGTCGATTTTCCCTATTTCGGGGGCGCCGCGACAGAGAACTTCGTCAAATGCGACCACCCCGACGTGCTGACGCGCAACGTGCCGGCGAAGAAGGTCGCCCTGGCAGACGGGTCCGAAATCATGGTCGCCACGGTCTTCGACCTGTTCTGCGCCAATTACGGGCTCGACCGCGGCCTGGGCGGCGACTGGGTGACGACATCCTATGACGACGACATGCCCTATACCCCGGCCTGGGCGGAAAAGATCACCGGCGTGGCGCGCGAAAAAATCATCTCGGTGGCGCGCGAGTTTGCCTCCAACGCGGAAAAGACGCATGGCAAGTCCATGGTCATCCTCGGGGCCGGTCTGAACCACTGGTACCACATGGACATGAACTATCGCGGCATCATCAACATGCTGGTGATGTGCGGCTGCGTGGGACAGGAGGGCGGCGGCTGGTCGCATTATGTCGGGCAGGAAAAGCTGCGCCCGCAGACCGGCTGGCAACCGTTGGCCTTCGCGCTCGACTGGAACCGTCCGCCGCGGCACATGAACTCCACCAGCGCCTGGTACGCCCATACCGACCAGTGGCGGTACGAGACGCTTCGCGCGGGCGAGATCCTGTCGCCTACAGCGCCCGAGGGCGATTGGGACATCTCCCTGATCGACTACAACATCCGCGCCGAACGGATGGGATGGCTGCCCTCGGCTCCGCAACTCAGGACGAATCCTCTGGACGTCGCCAAGGCCGCGAAGAAGGCGGGAAAGGAGGTCAGGGATTACGTTGCGGCGCAATTGAAATCCGGCGATCTGGAAATGTCATGCCAGGACCCCGACGCGCCCGAAAACTGGCCACGCAACCTGTTCGTCTGGCGGTCGAACCTTCTGGGGTCGAGCGGCAAAGGGCACGAATATTTCCTCAAGCACCTGCTGGGCACCGATCACGGCGTTATGGGCAAGGACCTGGGCGAGGAAGGCGGCGTGATGCCGAAAGAGGCCCGCTGGCACGACGAGGCCCCGCGCGGCAAGCTCGACCTGTTGGTGACCATCGACTTCCGCATGTCCACCACGGCGGTTTATTCCGACATCGTTCTGCCGACGGCCAGCTGGTACGAAAAGGATGACATGAACACGTCGGACATGCACCCGTTCATCCACCCGCTTCAGGCGGCGGTGGATCCGGCATATGAAAGCAAGTCCGACTGGGAAATCTTCAAGTCGATCGCGAAGAAATTCTCACAGGTCGCACCGGAGGTGCTGGGCGTGGAAACCGACATCGTGCAGGTTCCTTTGCTGCACGACACGCCGGGCGAACTGGCGCAGGCGCAGGTGAAGGACTGGAAAAAGGATGAGTGCGACCTGATCCCGGGCAAGACGGCGCCGAACTACGTCGCCGTGGAGCGGGACTATCCCAGCCTCTACAAGAAATTCACCTCGGTCGGGCCGCTGCTGGAAAAGCTCGGCAATGGCGGCAAGGGGATCACCTGGAAAACCGATGTCGAGGTACAGCACCTGCGCGATCTGAACGGAGAGGTGCTGGAGGAAGGCGTGTCGAAAGGGCAGCCAAGGCTCGACACGGCCATCGACGCGGCCGAGATGATCCTGATGCTCGCACCCGAGACCAATGGCGAGGTCGCCGTTAAGGCCTGGGAGCAGCTGGAAAAACCCACGGGACGGCACCACGCCCATCTGGCCGAAGGGGCGCATCACACCAAGATCCGCTTTCGCGACATCGCCGCGCAGCCGCGCAAGATCATCTCGTCGCCCACCTGGTCGGGCATCGAGAGCGAGGAGGTCTGCTATAACGCGGGCTACACCAACGTGCACGAGCTGATCCCGTGGCGCACGCTGACGGGGCGACAGCAGCTTTATCAGGATCACCTGTGGATGCGTGCCTTCGGTGAGGGCTTTGTCGGCTATCGGCCACCCGTGGACCTCAAGACCGTGACAGCCGGCATAAATGACGACGCGCCCGACCGCCCGCATGTGGTGCTCAACTTCATCACGCCGCACCAGAAATGGGGTATCCATTCGACCTATTCTGACAACCTGCTGATGCTGACGCTGAACCGCGGCGGTCCGGTCGTGTGGATGTCCGAGACTGACGCGCAGAAAGCGGGGCTTGTCGACAATGACTGGGTGGAGGCGTTCAACATCAACGGCGCCCTGACCGCGCGGGTGGTGGTGAGCCAGCGGATCAAGGAAGGCACGCTGTTCATGTATCACGCGCAAGAGAAGATAGTGAACACGCCCGGCTCGGAAAAGACGGGCCATCGCGGGGGCATCCACAACTCCGTCACCCGCACGACGCTGAAGCCCACGCACATGATCGGCGGCTATGCACAGCTCAGCTACGGCTTCAACTACTACGGCACCGTTGGCAGCAACCGCGACGAGTTCGTGGTCGTTCGCAAGATGAAAAAGGTCGACTGGCTGGACCAGCCCGCAACCGGCAAAGTGGAGGCAGCGGAATGAGAGTGCGCGCACAAATCGGCAAGGTCCTGAACCTGGACAAATGCATCGGGTGCCACACCTGCTCGGTCACCTGCAAGAACGTCTGGACCAGCCGCGACGGCGTCGAATACGCCTGGTTCAACAACGT
>JBAVQZ010000182.1:0-3276 GCA_049694515.1 Paracoccaceae bacterium
ACTTGGGACAACGACTTGGCCTCCATCGAAAGGATCGACGGGCTTCCCGGCTGAACGGTCGCGCCGATAATGCATCTCGGAGAACAGCCAGACGACAAGGGCGCGACCGTCGGCTTCGTCCCACACACCGACGTTTTAGTCGAAAAAATGTTGTGCGATGCGAGAACGGCTGCTTCGACGGGCCGCACCGCAGTATTCGGACCCTGGGGCCAAGGTCGGCTCTGGGCCGTAGGCGAAGGACGGCTCGCTCGATCAGATTTCCACAATTTCCTCGGCCAACACCGTCGGTTCTGGGAGACTTTCGAGATCCGTCATCGAGGTGTCGCGCAGCCAGAATACGTCGAGGCTGCCAGTGCAATTTCCTATGCCTGTGCCTGAGACAGGGATTGCCGAGATGGCGATCAAGACATGTATATTGTCTACACCGTGGTCCTATTCTCGCAATGACTAAATCCGCGAGGCGACCGATGCCGCGATCATCAATTAGGGCCAGATGATCGTCTGAAATATTTGGCGGGGGCCCTGGGGCCCCCGCGTCTTTTTGTTCGGGTTCAGCCCCGTCAAACGTCAGCTGTCGCTTTGCTCGGGAAACTGGTTCGCGATCATCTGGTCGGCCTGACCGGAAAACGTGGTGCCCGTCATGTTGTCCGCGAAGAGCCTGGCATTGGTGTCGTCACCGGCGCGTTTCAGTTCGGCGAAGATCTTAACCGCTTTCGGCGGCACGGCGTTCGAGGACGACATCGTGACGGATTTGTTGCTGTCCAGGCTGATCATCGCGTCATTCCCGGATTCGCCGGCTACACCCTTGATTTGCGCGAGTTGCGCGGTGCTGTAGACGCCGGGCTCGACACCCAGTTGCATTTCCAGTTGCGACTGCGCGAATGCCGGAGCGGACGCGCCGAGGATAAGGGCAGATGTGAGGATAAGGTTTTTCATGACGTATCTCCTTTTTGTGTGTGTCGGTCGGCTGTGCCGCCGTCATGAAAAAGAAATGGGGCGCGATATCTGCGGATCAATGAACAGAAGTCTGCCGAAATTGATTGAAATGTGTTCTCTGACACACACAAGTTTCGATCAGTTTCGTGTGACTGCCCCTTGCCGGCCAACCCATGGGAGTATGCCGCCCGAATGTCGCAAACGGCGATCCTGTGCTTGCACAGCGGCGCTACGGGCGCGTCCCGGCCGAGAGGTTTCCTCGACCGCTCCCCCTTCCCACTGAGAAGGCGTCGAAAGATGTAACCCGCGGCAGGCCACAGGTTTCTGGTTCCCGCGATGCGAACTCGTTTGAGCGATATGAAAAAGGGACCTGGCCCCCCAGCCCTTGGCGCTTTGTGGTGCAGCTTGCCGATCACAACGCCCAGGCCGAAATGGCCGATTCGAGCCAAGCGCAACTTCCCGTGCCGCAATCTGACGGCTGCCAAGCGCATCGAAAGCGGTGGACACCATCATCGAAACGGACGTACCTCGATCGGGATGTCGACCCCACGACGACTTCGGGTCGGTTGATCCGGTCTATGCGGAAATGACGGAAGCCCGAAGAAACCACTCGGGCGATGCTGAACTGGCTTGCCGTTCGGCAAGCGACATAGGCGCGGCAGGCGAAGACCCTCCGGCGCGATCGGAGGGTAAGAGTTTCCAAGGAAATCCATGGCGTAGCCTTCGACACATCGACATCTCTGTCACAATCGCCTTACGATGAAGAAAATTCCCCAACTGGCGCGAGCGCAAGCCGGTCGCGCCTATCCGTGCCCGTGATAGGGTCGAGCGGCATGTGACCCGCAAGGAGCGGTCCCGCACCCGAAAGGGACAACCGGAAGAACCATGGACAAGCTTTCCGTCATGCAAGCATTCCGCCGCATTGTCGAACGCGGCAGCTTCGCTCGGGCGGCTGAGGATCTGGGTGTATCGCCCGCGCTTCTGAGCCGCGAGCTCAAGCTGCTGGAGGAAAGCCTCGGGACGACGCTTCTGACTCGCACGACGCGGTCAATGTCGCTGACCGATGCCGGGCGGCTCTATTACGACGAGGCTTCCGGCATCCTCGACGCTGTCAGCCAGGTCGAGACGCGCATTCGCGACGGCGCCGGAGCTGTGCGCGGTCACCTGAAGGTGAACGCCTCCAGCTCCTTCGGGCAGACAGTAATCGCACCGATCCTGCCGGAGTTTCTCGACACATATCCCGACCTGAATCTGACGCTGTCCATGGATGACCGTGTGGTGGACATGGTCGAGGGCGGGTTCGACGTCTCGATCCGCATCCGTCCCGCCATGCTGGACTCGGCGCTGCTGGCGCGCAGGATCGGGACGATGCGGCAACGGATCTTCGCCGCGCCGGCCTATCTCGAAAAAGTTGGCGTTCCGCGCGTCCCGCAGGACATTGCGTACCACCGTGTCATCGGGTTCCTGCTCGCGGACCATCTGACCTCATGGGCCCTGCACGGCTCCTCCGGCACGACCATCATGCACCTCGACCCACCTGTTCGTGTCGGCAATAGCCTCGTGCTGCGCGACCTGCTGATCGCAGGCCAAGGCATCGGCACCCTGCCGGATTTCGTTTCGAACGAGGCCGAGGCGCAAGGCGCGCTGGTACGCGTTCTGCCCGACTGGGAGCTTCCGGCGCCGGAGATCTTCGCCGTGACGGCCTCGCGCCTCGGCATGGATGCAAAGGTCAGGGCGTTCCTCGACCACCTGCGCGCGGCGCTGCGATCCTGACATTCTTTAACCCACGTAAAGAATGAAGTGACCGGCGGCCGGTTATTCCGGCCGTCCGCATCGCCGATCTTCTCGGGCATCGAAACCCCAAGCCTCGAGAGGATCCCATGACCCGTGTTCTCGTTCTCTACTATTCCAGCTATGGCCATGTTCGCGCGCTCGCGCAGGCCGAGGCCGAAGGCGCCCGCAGCGTGCCCGGCACCCATGTCGATCTGCGCCGTGTGCCCGAAACCGTCCCCGAGGAGATCCGGCAAAAGGTCGGCTTCGTGCCGGACGACACGCCCGTCGCATCCCCGGCCGATCTGGAAGCCTATGACGCCATCATCTTCGGCACCCCGACGCTGTTCGGCATGATGGCCGGGCAGATGAAGTCCTTCCTCGACCAGGCGGGCGGCCTCTGGGCGCGGAACGCGCTGGTCGGCAAGGTGGCCGCCGTCTTCGCCTCCACCGGCTCGCAGCATGGCGGGCACGAGGCGACGCTGCTCTCGACCCAGATTCCGCTCCAGCATTTCGGCATGCTGATCGCGGGCATGCCCTACACCTTCGCGGGCCAGACGACGGCCGATG
>JBAVQZ010000183.1:0-5903 GCA_049694515.1 Paracoccaceae bacterium
CGCGCGACTGGAACAGCAGATATGCGCGTTGGGTCGTAGGTCGATACGGCTGTCAAGCGACCCTGCTGGCACCACAAGCAAACCAACCTCCGGTTGGGAGACAGGCAGCGCGGCCCCGCAGTCGGAGCAAAAGCTCTTCACATGGCGTGAACCGGAGAGCCGGAACGTCTTGATGTTTTCCTCACCTGACATCCATTTAATTTTGGCCGTGGACGAAAACAGGTTTGCCGAATGGGCCGAACCGCTGTCCTTGCGGCAGCGGGCGCAGTGGCACAGGAAAAAGCTCTCGAACTCTCCCGATATGCGGAATTTCACAGCGCCACAGAGGCATTGTCCGGTGGCCGGATTGTCGTCCATTCACACTCCTCTCGACAGACAAGCCCCTGCCGCCAGTCGAATGCATTTTCATTGCCCCCTTGTATCCGCGTGTTGGATCACGGTCAAAAGGGGCTCTCTGCGGACCTCGGATGCGCCGCAGCGTTTCATGATATGATGATCCGTCAACGTCGGGTTGTCGATGTGGAGGGCGTGGCGGATCGGAGGATCAGTCATGCAAACACCGAACTTACCTGCAATTCGCGCGCTTCGCCCTGCTTGGAACAAGGGGCGCATCGTGGGCCAGAAGCGGCCTCTGAAACCCAAGCATGTTTGGGCGATCAGGGTTCGGCTTGAACTGGCCGAGAACCATCGTGACTTGGCGCTCTTCAACTTGGCTATCGACAGCAAGCTGCGCGGGTGCGATCTGGTTAAACTGAAGGTCGTAGATGTCATGGCTTCCGGCCAGATCAAGGACCGTGCCTCGGTCTTGCAAAGCAAGACGCAGAAACCAGTGCGGTTCGAAATCTCGGATGGCACGCGGGCTTCGTTGGACAAATGGATGCAAGACCCCTTGATGGTCGGATCAGAATATTTATGGCCTGGGCGTTTCCACGAACGACTTCATATCTCGACCCGGCAATATGCACGCATCGTCAGGGATTGGGTGATCTCAATTGGGCTGGAGACGAGCGCATACGGCACGCACTCTATGCGCCGGACCAAGGTCACCCAGATCTACAAGAAGACCGGCAACCTGCGCGCGGTTCAACTCCTGCTGGGCCATACCAAGATGGACAGCACGGTCAGATATTTGGGCGTCGAGCTTGAAGACGCACTTGCTATCGCTGAAGCCATTGAAATCTGAGGCCACGGGCCGTCTTCATGGACGGCCCATTGCGGACTTTAGTCAGTTGTCCTGATGCCGCAGGGTAGCGTCACCAAACCGGCCATTGGCGCATCGAGCAGCATTTGCGAGAGACAACTGTCCGCAGGGCGGGATATAGCTGTCATTTACGGACGCAAACGCACCTCTCCTTGCCGAGAGCACCGATGATGGGAGGCACTGATGATCAGCGCCTCCCAGGAACTTCACGAAGCGGGCATAGCCATCTTGAAGGTTTCGTCGCCGCTGGCTTCAAACACGCCTTCGCCGATTACAACAAAGCCATACCGCTCATAGAACGGCAAACCAATCTTGTTGTCTTTGAATACCTCGACTGTCAGCGGTCCTTTGATGGCCACGATATGGTCTACCATTTGACGCCCCATGCCCTTGCCTTGTTCAGAGGGGTCAAGGAACAAGCCACCAATTTCCGTGCCGATCATTGCAATGAAACCGACGGGCACGCCATCATTTTCCAAAACCCATGTTTCAGCATTTGGCAGATAGATGTTAAGCGTATCTTTTCGCACCTGATCTCTGACTTCACCCGACAAGAAGGGGTGCGCAAGTGGTTCGGCATTGTCCCAGATTGCGATCAAGGCATCGGTGTCTTCAGTATTGTATTCACGCATCATTGTTTTATTTCCAATTCTTCTGCTGGATCGCGTTGATCATCTTTTGAAGTGATTTTTCGGCGGCTTTGTGTTCGGCCAATGTGGATGCGTTAAAGCGTTCTTCCGCAGCCAATTTTCTCCATCGCGCAAGTCGGTCAGGATCAATCTCTTCGCGCTGTAATGCACCTTGGATGGCGCAACCGGGTTCGCTGTCATGTCTGCAATCGCTGAAACGACATTGGCCTGCCAAGACAACGATGTCAGCAAACACATCCGCAATTCCGGCCTCAACATCGATGAGTTGAAGCTCTCGCATGCCAGGCGTGTCCAGCACCGCGCAGCCTTCGGATGTAAAGTGCAATTGCCGTCGCGTCGTCGTATGGCGACCCTTGCTGTCATCTTCGCGAATGGCAGCCGTATCGGTCACACCATCCCGAAAGAGAGCATTGACCAGTGTCGACTTCCCGACGCCAGACGACCCCAGAAAGGCAACCGTTTGGCCCGGCGTGCACCATGGAGCCAACCTGGCGACTGGTTCTTCACTCAAGGCATTGAGCACCTCGACCAGAACGCGACTTGATATGGCGCTCGCCGCCTTAACGTAGGCTTCTGGATCGTCGCAAAGGTCTGCCTTGGTCAGCAAGATCACAGGCGTCACCTCTGCCTCGAACGCCAACGCGATATAGCGCTCGAGCCGCGCGATGTTGAAATCCTTGTTGCAGGACGACACGATAAAGACCGTGTCCACGTTGGCAGCAATCAGCTGCCGCTTGCGGTCTGAGCCCGGCGCACGACGCTCGAACACGCTCTTGCGTTCCAAAACCTTACTATTGGAGGGCTTTTGCAGATCATAGAGCAGCCAGTCGCCCACTGTCGCATTCGGCCCCGGCGGGATGAGGGTATCAAGGTTTTCACCCAGCACATGCAAGCCGGTTCTGTGAACTTCAACCACACGAACAGGTGGTGCATCGGCGGCCGCGTCAACGTCGGTTTGTTGGCTAAAGAAGGGCTTCCAGCCAAGTCTCTCCAGAGGGGAAGGCTCGCGTCTTGGTGTTTTTCTCAAACCCGAAGGCGGCAAGAATTTGGAATAGTCCCGTGTCATTGTTTGGATCTTTCATGGTCGGAAAGCGGGACTGGCCCGCACCGAAACATTTATTTTGACCTGATCAAGCAAAGCTGTTCACCACCCGCGGTCAAGCGGCGGCGTTGGTTCTGTTTTGCTTTGCATCGGGAGAGCGCTTTGCCTCCCCGCATTATCGGGTCATAAAATCTCCATGAATGTGCAACGGTGTTAGATCAGTGCATTGATTTTGGCAAGACATTCCCAAGAGCGGATGGTGGCAAGCGTTCAATCGTGCCGGGTGGAGCATCAAGCAACAGGGGCTCCAAGTCCGTCATGAGGCGGTGCCGCGCGAGCGGGTGCAGTGGCCAGGCGCGGCCCTGACCCGACCGGCCCGGCCCAGAGCCAGCATCCGATCGGAGCATCGACGCCGCAGTGCCGCTTTACCGCACCGGCCGTTCGCTGGATGCTGAGTTGTCCGTAACGCTGGCGGTGCGGATATTAGGTATCGCAAACGGAGGTTCGAAATTGCGATTCCGGACGTTCTGGAACGCGAATTCGGGCTCTTTGTCCGGCGCTATCCCTCATATGCAAGGCGTTACTGCCACGTGCGCAACTCAACCAGCCATGCATCAAGGAACTCCAGACATGTCGATCCACCACACATTCACTCTTCTTCTGACCGCCCCGGTCGCGCTGCTTCTCACGTCGCTCGGAGCGAGCGCCCAGGAGGCAGATCAGAAAACCAGCTGGCCCGTGAGCGCTGCTGTCCAGTCGGAGGCAGGGCACCAAATACCCGCCGGTGCCTACGGGGTTGCCTTCATTGATGCCCCGCGCGTGGCGACGCTGCTACAGCTGAGGGGGGTCACAGGAAGCGGCACCGTGATCCTGAAGAGCGATGGCAGCCACGATTGCCTGACTTTCCCCATCCGTTTCGTCGCGGGCGATTTTGGAGGCGAAGGCATATCTTCCAACGAAACACATCCAATTCGTCTGATCCTGCGATCCCCGCGGGTCGCCGGAGCGCTTGCGGCTGGCGATGACGTGGTCAGCGATATGTATCGCATCAGCGCCCAGCTGGATGATCCTGAAGCGGACATAATAATTCAGACAGGATTGAGTGAAAGTCACGGTTTCGTTCTGAATCCGGGAAGTTCAATCGTAGCCGACATATTTGGTGCCGCGACAAGCCGGATCGCCTGCTCTGAGAATCGGGCTCAAGGATCATGACCAGAAGATCACGGGTGCGGCGTTGCATGACCCCGGTCCGCGATCATCGACATGCTGCTTTCCGCCTTCGTCGCTGAACCGCCCTTAGGCGGGGACGGGGTGATAGATTAACGAAGTGAAAAGGACCCGTCATGCGCGCTCAATCTGCTCGCTTCTTTGTCCCATTCTTCGTCTGGTTGTGTCTTGGAAGTCTCGGCCTGGTAGCGCTTGCCCTCAGCCAGGACATCAACGCGCTGCGTGAGCTCGGTGTTTTTCCTGATGTGTCTGACCACGTTTTGCGGGCGATGATCGTGGTGCAGCCATTTATCCTTCTGGTCGCAGGGGTCGGAGCAGGCGTGGCCCTTGGGGAACGTGTTGGGCTTCGGTCTTGGGTAACCGCGCGGTTGCGGGGCGACCTGCCGCCCATGATGCATGTGTCCAGCCTGGCCCTCGCAGCGCTTCTCGGCTTCGGCACAGGCGCGGTCGTCGTCGTGCTCGACAGAGTGTTCGCGCCCTGGATCGGGCTCCCCTCGGTCGCGAGCCTTCCGGACATGGGCACGGCGCTCGTGGCGATCAGCTACGGTGGGATCACCGAAGAGCTTATGCTGCGATATGGCCTGATGACGTTGCTTGTCTGGGTCGGTGCAAGAGTATGGACGACGCTCCCGCCCAGGCTCTACTTCGGCGCCTCGCTCGTTTCGGCGTTCCTTTTCGGAGCGGGTCATCTGCCAGCGATGGCGGCACTCATCCCACTGACACCGATTGTGATTTTGCGCACTGTCGGGCTCAATGCCCTGCTTGGCTTGGCTTTTGGCTTGCTGTTCTGGCGGCGTGGCCTCGAACACGCGATGGTTGCCCATGTTGCCACCCACCTTGCATTTTGGTCTGTTGTCGTCGCGCTTTAGGCTTACCGCGCTCCTGGCCTTCATGGCGCTTTATCTGTGTCCGTCAGGTGGCGGTATTTTGGGCGCGAAATTGAGACGGAGTTTGCCCGGTCACCCGGCGAAATTCCGTGTTGAAGCTCGATTTGCTGACAAAGCCCGCTTCAAACATCACCTCGGTGATGGACAACTCGGTTTTGCGCAGGGCCTCTTGGGCGTGGCGTATGCGAAAGCCGTTGATATAGCGAGAGAAATTCTCACCAGTCGTTCGGTTTATGGCGTTGGAGACGTCCCGCACAGGAACGGATAGTCGGCGTGCAACCCGCGCAAGCGTCAGGTTGCTGTCCGTGTAGAGGTGCCTGTCGTTCATCAGCGCATCAAGCACAGCCCGTGTCGCGCGATCGGTGTGGGTCGGTCCCTCGACTTTGGATGCGTCGCCCTTTGTGACCTGAAGCAACATCGGTGCACCGACCAGAGCGACGACAAAAACGAATGCGGTGAAAACACCTGACACCCCGGTCAGAAATGTCAGGATATAGGCATCGCCTGCGAACAGGCTGGCGGCCACAATCGAAAGATCAGTCGCAACCATCATGCCAAGCAGGACAATGGTGGCTTTGATCGCGGAGCGCACGATTATCAAGGCGTGCGGCGCGACATGGACGAAGTCATCTGGTTGGCGGCGCAGAAGGCGGGCAATCGAAACCAGGTAGATGCTGTTGATTCCGAGAACAAACACATCTGCCGAGACCGGGAGGTTTGCCAGTATTGCCAATTGCGCGACGGCGACTGGCGCCGCACTCAAAAGGAGCCTCTTGCGCCAGTTAAACCCCAGGTTCTGGGTCAGAGCCGAGAAGCCGAGATAGGCCGAAGGTGCGACCATCACGGCCACCAACGGCTGGAGCCATGCGGCCCAGGGCACGTCAAATGAAAGTCGG
>JBAVQZ010000184.1:0-4220 GCA_049694515.1 Paracoccaceae bacterium
TGGATCTCGCCCAGAAAATCGCCGAAACGGGGGCGCAGTTCGGCAAGGTAGCCTGCGTCATCCATCGCCTGGATGCGGGCTGCGCGGGCGTCGGTTTCGCTCCACACGATCGAGCAGCGGTTGCCGGGCAGCGGCAGGATCGCCAGCGGTCCCGACGGCATGAAGAACTGGTGCGCGATGCCGTGATGCGGTTTTTCGTGGCCGATGGCACAGACCAGCGCGGTCTGGCCGTAGCCCCAGCCTGTCCGCCCGATCCCGGCGCGTTCGGCCGTGCCGCTGCGCCGCCCGTCGCAGCCGATCAGCACCCGGCCCGACAGGGTCTTGCCCGAGGCCAGCGTGACCGTTACCCCGCCCGGCGCGGCCTCCTGCGCGACGACGGTTTCGCCCGACAGGTGGGTGATGCGCGGCTCGGCCGCCATCGCCGACAGGAAAGCGTGGCGCAGGAAGCGGTCCTCGATCATGAAGCCCATCGGGCCTTCTTCGATCTCGGCGTGATCGAATTCCAGCACGAAAGGGGAGGGGCCTTCGCCGGCGCGTCCGTCGCTGACCTTGATCTCCAGGATCGGTTGCGACTTGTCCGCGATCTCGGGCCAGACGCCGATCGCGCCAAGCAGCCGCTGCGACGCCAGCGCCAGCGCATAGGCGCGACCGTCGAAGCCTTCTGCGTCGCGCGTGGCCGCGGGCAGCGCGTCGATCACCGTTACGCCAAGCCCGCCCTGCGCCAGGGCGAGCGCCAGCGCCGGGCCGTTCAGCCCGCCGCCCACGATCAGCACATCGGAATCATGTATCATGCGCCTCAATATGAACGCCGGCATGGGATTGTCCATGCGCTGCCGTGCCGCTACCGTCCCGACAAACCGCAGGGGAGGCAACGATGGGCATGGATTGGCGAAGCATGAGTGCGGCGGCGCTGGGACGGGGAATCGCGGCGGGCGAGATCGACCCGGTGGAGCTGACCCAGGATTTCCTCGATGCGATCGGCACCCATCCGCATCGCGACCGGATCTATGCGCGCCTTACGCCCGTGCGTGCCCTGGCCGAGGCGGAGGCCGCGGCCACGCGGGCGAAGGCCGGGCAGCGGCGCGGCCCGCTCGACGGTGTGCCGATCTCGTGGAAGGATCTGTTCGACAGCGCGGGCGTGGCGACCGAGGCCGGCACAGCCCTGTTGAAGGGGCGGATTCCCGACGAGGACGCCGAGGTGCTGAAGAATGCCACCGCCGCCGGGCTGGTCTGTCTTGGCAAGACCCACATGACGGAGCTGGCGTTTTCGGGACTGGGGCTGAATCCGGTCACAGCGACGCCGCCCTGCGTCAATGACGACAAGGCCGCACCGGGCGGTTCGTCCTCGGGGGCCGCGGCCTCGGTGGCGTTCGGGCTGGCGGCCTGCGGCATCGGGTCGGACACGGGCGGGTCAGTGCGGGTGCCGTCGGCGTGGAACGATCTGGTGGGATTGAAAACCGCGTCGGGCCGTCTGTCGCTGAAAGGCGTCGTGCCGCTGGCTGCGCGGTTCGACACCGTGGGGCCGCTGTGCCGCACGGTCGAGGACGCGGCGCTCATGCTGGCCGCGCTGGAAGGTGGCAAACCCGCTGATCTCCGCGGCGCATCGCTGCACGGCAACCGCTTCATGGTGGTCGAGACGGTCGCGATGGAGGATCTGCGCGATGCGCCGCGGACGGGATTCAGCCATGCGGTCGAACGGCTGCGCGCCGCAGGTGCCACGGTGGAACGTGCGGTGATCCCGGAGGTGGCCGAGGCCGCGGCGCTGTCGCCGCTGCTTTTCGCGCCCGAGGCCTATGGCACCTGGAAGGCCGAGATCGAGGCCGCGCCCGAGAAGATGTTCCCGCAGGTGCTGGAGCGGTTCCGGGGCGGCGCGTCGGTCTCGGCCCCCGATTACGTGGCCGCTTGGCAAAAGCTCGACGCGCTGCGGCTGGCCTGGGCAGAACGTGTGGCCGGGTATGATGCGGTGATCCTGCCGACCGCGCCCAACATGCCGCCGGATGCCGCCCGCCTGATGGAGGACGAGGCGTATTTCGTCACCGAAAACCTGCTGACCCTGCGCAATACCCGGATCGGCAACCTGTTCGGACTGGCGGCGCTGACCCTTCCCACCGGGCTGCCTTCGACGGGCATCACGTTGATGACTCCGCCGGGCAGCGAGGAGCGCCTGCTGCGGCTGGGCGCTGCGGTCGAGGCGGCATTGGCCTAAAAGCCACAACTTCGCCCGTCAAGCGCCGAAATTTGCGGGCTTTTTCTGGACCGGGCCGAGTCTTGCCGGTATCGTGCGAGTCAATCGGGACGAAACGATCCCGGCTCTTGAGGCAGTACAAGTGGTCCAATGACCTTTCCGCAGCGGTTTTCGAACCTGCCTGAATACGCATTCCCGCGTTTGCGGCGGCTGCTCGACGCGCATGCGCCGGGCGGTGACGTGCTGCACATGTCCATCGGCGAGCCGAAGCACGCCTTCCCGGACTGGATCACGCACATTATCGCCGAGAACGTCGAAGGGTTCGGGAAATACCCGCCGAACGAGGGGTCGCCGGAACTGCGTGCTGTCATTTCCGAATGGATTTCGCGCCGATACGGCGTGACGGCGGACCCCGAGACTCAGGTGATGGCGCTGAACGGCACGCGCGAGGGGCTGTTCAACGCGGCCCTTGCGCTTTGCCCCGAGGAGGTGCGCGGCAAGCGCCCGGTGATCCTGATGCCCAACCCGTTCTATCAGGTCTATGCCGTGGCCGCGCTGGCCGTCGGGGCCGAGCCTGTTTATGTGCCCGCGGGGCCGGAAACCGGCTTTCTGCCGGATTACACGTCGTTGGACGAAAGGGTGCTGGACCGGGTGGCGATCGCCTATCTCTGCTCGCCGTCCAACCCGCAGGGGGCGGTGGCCTCGCGCGGCTACTGGGCCGATCTGATCGCACTGGCCGAAAAGCACGACTTCCGGATTTTCGCCGACGAATGCTATTCCGAGATCTACCGCGACGCACCGCCGCCCGGCGCGCTCGAGGTGGCGACCGCGGAAGGCGCGGACCCGGAGCGGGTGGTGATCTTCCATTCGCTGTCGAAACGCTCCAACCTGCCGGGGCTGCGCTCTGGCTTCGTGGCGGGCGGGCCGCAATGCCTGGACCGGATCAAGCAACTGCGAAACTATGCCGGCGCACCGCTGCCGCTGCCGTTGCAACGGGTGGCCGAACGGGTCTGGGCCGACGAGGCGCATGTGGCGGAGAACCGCGCGCTGTATCAGCAGAAATTCGCGCTGGCCGACGAGGTCTTCGGCGGGATCGACGGCTATGCGCCGCCGCAGGCCGGTTTCTTCCTGTGGCTGCCGGTCGAGGATGGCGAGGCGGCGGCGCTGAAGCTGTGGCAGGAGACCGGGGTGCGCGTGCTGCCCGGTGCCTACCTGTCGCGCACGGTGGGCGGGCAGACGCCCGGTCATGGGTATATCCGGGTCGCCATGGTGGCCCCAATCACAGAAATGCAGCGCGGGCTGACCCAGCTCCGCGACTGTCTCTACAGGTAAGGAAAGAGGGAATGGCGTCGTATCAGATGAAGCAGCGTGATCCGCTTTTTGACACCAACATGCAGGCCGCGATCGAGCGGCGCGGCAAGGAATTGCTGGGTCTGGCCCTGTTGGCCCTGGCGGTCATGACGGCGATGCTTCTGGCCTCCTACGTGCCCGAGGACCCGTCCTGGCTGTCGGCCACGGACGAACCGGCGGCCAATCTTCTTGGCCGTCTCGGCGCCTCGATCGCGTCGCCGCTGCATGTCATCGTCGGCTACGGGTCGTGGGGGCTGGTCATGGTGTTCGGAATCTGGGGCCTGCGTTTCGTGTTCCATCGCGGCGAGGAGCGCGCGCTGAACCGGGCGATCTTCGCCCCGATCGCGATCGCGCTGGCTTCGGTCTATGCGGCGACGCTGACGCCGGGGGCCGGATGGACGCACGATTTCGGCATCGGCGGGCTGTTCGGCGACACCGTGCTGGGCGCGGTACTCAGCGTCGTGCCAAGCGCCGCGGCGCTGGGTCTGAAGGTGATGGCGGCACTGGTGTTTCTGGCGCTGCTGGGCATGGCGCTTTTCGTGCTGGGCTTCGACCGCGAAGAGTTGAAGACGCTGGGCCGATTCATGTTGGTCGGCGTGATCATGGCCTATGCCAGCCTGATGGCGCTGGGCCTGAGGGGCGTGCGCGGCGCGGCGCGCGGGGCACTGGCGCTGCATGCACGTCA
>JBAVQZ010000185.1:0-1851 GCA_049694515.1 Paracoccaceae bacterium
ACGCCCAGGCCCGCGCGCTCTGGGCCGCGGGTGTGCGTCGCATCGTGGCGCTGCGCGGCGACTTGCCCGAGGGCGAGACCGTGCCCGAGGACGGCTATGCCAATGCCGCCGAGCTGGTCGCCGGACTTCGGCGCGTGGCGGATTTCGACATCTCGGTTGCCGCCTATCCCGAACTGCACCCCGAAAGCCGCGGACCCAGGGCCGAGCTGGATTACCTCAAGCGCAAGATCGACGCGGGCGCGGCGCGCGCGATCACCCAGTATGTGTTCGACACCGACGAGATCCTGCGCTTCATCGACCGCGCCCGCGCCGCCCGGATCGACGCGCCGATCGTGCCGGGCATCATGCCGGTGGCGAATTTCGCCAGCCTCAAGCGGTTCTCGGCCGGCTGTGGCGCCACCGTTCCGGACTGGATGGAAGAGATGTTCGCCGGGCTGGACGACGCGCCGGACATGCGCGCGATGGTCGCCGCCAGCCTGGCCGTGGGGCAATGCCGCCGGCTCATGGAGGTGGGCATCCGGCAATTCCACATATATACGCTCAACAAGCCGGAGGTGAGCCTCGCCATCTGCAGGGCGTTGGGCCTGCCGGCGCCGATCGACGCGGACAGCGCCGCATGAAAGGACAACAAATGACCAGCACCGAAGAGTTTTACCGCCACGCCGATGAGCGGATCCTCGTTCTCGACGGGGCGATGGGCACGATGATCCAGGCGCAGAAGCCGGACGAGGCCGCCTATCGCGGGACCCGCTTCGCCGATCACCCCTCGGATCTGGGCGGCAACAACGAGCTGCTGAGCTTGACGCAGCCCGACATGATCCGGCAGATCCACGCCGATTTCCTGGAGGCCGGCGCCGATATCCTGTGCACCAACACCTTCGGCGCCAACGCGATCAGCCAGGCCGATTACGGGCTGCAGGATTGCGTGCGCGAGATGAACGTCGACTCCGTGCGCCTGGCGCGCGAGGCGGCCGAGGCCGTGGCGACGCCCGACCGGCCGCGCTGGGTGGCGGGCGGCATCGGGCCGACGAACCAGACCGCCAGCATCAGCCCCGACGTCAACGATCCGGGCTTTCGCGGCGTCACCTTCGACCAGCTTGCCGATGCCTATGGCGAGGCGGCGCGCGGCCTGATCGAGGGCGGCGCCGACCTGATCCTGATCGAGACGATCTTCGACACCCTCAACGCCAAGGCCGCGATCTATGCGATCGAAACGCTGCGCGACGAGGGGCTGGCCGTGCCGCCGCTGATGATATCGGGCACCATCACCGACCGCTCGGGGCGCACCCTGACCGGCCAGACGCCCGAGGCGTTCTGGGCCTCGATGAGCCATGCGCGCCCCTTCTCCATCGGGCTGAACTGCGCGCTGGGCGCGGGCGAGATGCGCCAGCATGTCCGCACCCTGTCCCAGGTGGCCGACACCCGCGTCAGCGCGTATCCGAACGCCGGCCTGCCGAACGAGATGGGTGGCTATGACGAAACGCCCGAGCAGATGGCCGAAGATCTGGGCGAATGGGCCGATGCCGGGCTGGTCAACATCGTCGGCGGCTGCTGCGGCACCACGCCGGATCACATCCGCGTCATCGCGCAGGCCGTGGCGGGCAAGGCGCCGCGCGCCGTCCCGCCGAAGGTGCAACGCCTGCGCCTGTCGGGCCTTGAACTTTTCGAAGCAGGGAGCGCCGCATGACCGGGACCGCGAATTTCATCAATATCGGCGAGCGGACAAACGTCACCGGCTCGGCCCGGTTCAAGAAGCTGATCATGGAGGGCGATTACGACGCAGCGCTTGAGGTCGCCCGCAGCCAGGTCGAGAATGGCGCCCAGATCATCGACGTGAACATGGACGAGGGG
>JBAVQZ010000186.1:0-3696 GCA_049694515.1 Paracoccaceae bacterium
TCAGCGCGCGCCAAGCGCTGCGGCGCGTGTCGCGCGGGTAATCGCTCTCATAGCCGAAGCGGTCCATCAGATCGCCAAGATGGGTCTCCACCATCCTGATCTCGGACTTCGACAATGCCTTCCGATACTTGGCGGCATTGTTGGTGATCAGCGGCCGCCCGACATTTTCGCGCGCGCCGTGCGTCCCGGCGAGCCGCGAAGCGGCCTCGGTCTCGTGGAAGCTGAGCATCGCGGGGTCAAACGCCAGTCCGAGAAAGCCGCAGACGCGGCGCAGCTGCGCCTCGGGATCGGCCAGCAGGTCCTCGTAGCGCAGCAGCGTGACCTTGCCGGGCCCCAGAAGCGACAGGGCCGCGAGACCGCCTTCCTGATCCTCGCGCCAGACGCGCAGCGCCTCGCGCAGGGAGCCGAACTTGTTGCCGAGCCACCGTTCGCGCCGCGCCTTGGCCGAGGCCAGGAAGTCCCTCGGATCGCGCACCTGGAACAGGAACTGCGCGTCCGGGAAACAGTCCACCAGAAAAGGCAGCAACCTGTGCACGTTGTTTTCCTTGACGAAGGGCCGTTTTCCGCCGGCCTCGGGCGGCATCTCCTGCCAGACGAAGCGGGCGAAGGCGCGCGGGTCGATGCCGTCCTGCGCGGCGAACCAGTCGGCCAGGCGCTGCGCCTCCTCCGGGTTCCGGTATTGCCCGACCCGCGCCACCGCATTGTCGCGCAACAGCGTCCAGGCCTCGCCGCCCGGGCCGCCGGCCATGGCGTCGTGCAGTTTCATCAGCACGTCTCGCCCCATGTGATAGGGCGGATGGGCGTAGACGCCGCCATGCGCGCCCATGATCACGCTGGCGAGGTTCGACCCCGAGCGTTCCGAGCAGATCAGGAATATCGGCGCGCCGGGCGCGGGCTGCGTGGGGCTCATGCTATTCTTCTTGGTCCGTCCGCGTTAATTCGATAGGGAGATGCATACAAAAATGACGCTCCGAAGACCACCACGGAAAACCCGCTGAACCGGTCGGAAGAACGAGGGGACCCGTTGACGCGCATCGTTGCAATCTCCGGCAGTGGCCGTTCGGGCAGCACGCTGCTGTCGCTTCTGTTGTCGCAGCCGGACACCGCCTTCAATCTCGGGCAGCACCGCCATCTGCCGTCGGCGTGGCGCGATGACGCGCCGTGCAGTTGCGGGCGACCGTTGCACGGCTGCGTGTTGTATGCGCCGGTCATGGACGCGGTCTTCGGCCCCGACCCCGGCATCCGCGCCTTCGGCGTGGCGGCGCGGCGGTTCTTCAAGGCGGCAGGCCGGGCGCGGGACTGGCGCGATCCACAGGTGCTGGACCGATTGCAGCGCGCGCATCGCGACTATCTCGACCCGCTTGCGCGGATCGTCGGCGAAATCGCCGACGCGGCCGGCGCCAACACGCTGATAGACAGCTCCAAGACCCCCGAGATGGCGCTGGCCTTTCACCTGATCGCCCCCGGGGAGCTTTTCCTGCTGAACCTGGTGCGCGACCCGCGCGCCGTGGCCGTCAGCTGGAACCTGAAGAACGGCTCGCGGCGCGATACGTTCAGAAACAGCCGGAAATGGCTGCAGCGCCAGCGGCGGCTGTCGGGCTGGAGCGGGGCCCTGGGCACGCGGTTCCGGCAGCTGCGCTACGAGGATTTCGCCGCCGCCCCCGAGCGTGAGATCGCAGCCGTTCACGAGTGGGCGGGACTGGTCATGCCCCCTGCCCTGTTCCCCGCCCCCGATCGCGCGGCGCTGTCATGGGACCGCCAACACCTGTTCCCGCCGGCGAACGAAAAGGTGCTGGCCGAGCGGAAATCCGACGTGCCCATCCGCCCCAGCATGGGCTGGCGCGACCCGTCGCACGCCTGGGAGCACCGCATTGCCCTGCTGGCGACGCGTCCCCTGGCCCGGCAGCTCTATCCGGCCGTCGAGGACCGGCCTCCGCCGTCCTGACCGGATCGACGCGAAACGCGGTCGACGGATGTTGGCGCGATTGTGGAACCCTTCGCCTCAGCGCCCTTGTCCGCTCGGGATCCGGATTTTCATTTTTTGAGATTTTTAAAAATCCACGCCTATTTAAGGTTGTGTTAACATATATCATGCTCCCATATGGCGAACACGATCACGACCGCCGAAAAAGGAGGCCACTCTGCCCGATTCACACGTATCCTGTGCCCGAAGACCCGCCATTGCGCGCGAAATCCGGGATCGGCGGCCGACAACCCGCTTCTTTTCCACAGGAAATTCCACCGCGTATCCAAAGGGTCACATTTCGGCCGCAATCTTGGCCGCCCGCGAACAAGATTAGCGTGAATCCTGTAGACTGGTTCCATCCGGAGGACAAAGAATGGTGATTGGTTTTCTGCTCATCGGCGTGATCACCGGGCTGGCCTCGGCCATCATCTCTCTGCTGGCCTATGATGCCGGGCTGTTCGCGGCCCTGGTCATGTACTGTGTCGGCGGGGCGGTCGGCGTGGTCGTCGCCGCACTCATCGCTCTTTCGCACCGACCGGTACAGTTGCGTCTCCGGCGCATGACGCACGACGCCCTCACGCAGTCCGACTGACCCGCCGGTCGTCAAGGGCACCGCATCGCTGCGGCGCCTCGCAAAGCGCCCACCCGTTCGACCGCATTTCCCTCCGATCGTCGCCACCGGACGCGCCTTGGCGCGACTACGCGTTATCGGGCATTCGGCGGGGGATCGTCTTATATAGGGAATTCTAGACGTCTGACAATCGTTATTTATCCGTGCCTTACGCTTTTTACTCGTCCAAATTCAACTTTAAAGGCGATTTGGCTTCGTTTCGGAAAGCACAATCTTTGCGTGAAACCTCCCCTTTTCCGCGCGGACCCCGTCTGCCGTCCGGCGCCTCCCGCCGATGCTCCGGCCCGTCCGTCCTGGCTCCCCCTTCACTGTCACTCCCCGAGACTATCCCAGGTCTCGCCTCGCGTCGCCAACGGGAATCTTGAGCCTTTTCGGTTTATATCCGCTATCGTCTCCATCAACATATCGGTCGGCATCTTCCTCTTCTCTGCCTCGTCGAGGCCGAGCATGTCGTTGACGAGCCTGAGCAGTTGACGCTTGTCCGGCGTCGCGATGGTCGTGGTGATCTCGACGCCCTTCGCGGTGCTTTTCTCCACTGTCCGGATATCGAGTGCATTGATCTGCCCGGGCGTGGCCAGATCGGGATCGAGCTTGAAGGTGCCGGTCACGGGATCGCGCACGAGCAGGCTCGAGAAGTCGGTGAAGGCCCATTCCAGCATCTTGCTCGCCAGAGCATCGGGCTGCGGCGGCGGGACATGTGGGCCAAGGCGAATCTCGCGCAGGCGCGCCCGGATATCCGGGGACTCCAGCAAATGGGACCAGATCCGTTTCGCCTCGTCGCCGTAACCGGCCGCTTCGGCAGCTGCAGCGCCATCGAAACTCACGGCGTAGGCCTGCACGAAGCGCTCTTCGCGATGCGAGGGCAGCGGCTTGCCCTGCTCCCGTGCCTGCGGCTTGCCCTCACCTTGGGGAACGGTGCGGCGCGCGCTCTTCTTGCCCGTCATTCCGTTGACTCCCTGTCGTCGGATCGAGAGTCGAGGCAGAGCAGGAGCGCGCGGAGCGCCTTGCGGCGCGTGGCCGCCGCATCCCGCAGGTAGCGCAGGAGAAGCCGGTTTTCCGACAGGAGCGCCCCCACGGATTGGCCGGCATCATCCGTCTC
>JBAVQZ010000187.1:0-5577 GCA_049694515.1 Paracoccaceae bacterium
GGGCCGCACGCTTCGGCGGCTTCACGAAGCGGCCGGGGCGGGCTATGGCTGGGCCGAGCATTACGCCTTTGGCCCCGTCTCCATTCCCAATGCTGCGGCGGCGGACTGGCCAACCTTCTGGGCTGAACGTCGTCTGATGGCCGCGCCGGGCGCGCTGCCTGCCGACATCGCCAACCGGGTCGAAGGGCTGGCCGCGCGTCTGCCGGACCTGCTGCCCCATTCACCGCCCGCCGCGCTGCTGCATGGTGATCTGTGGCAGGGCAACGTCTTGTTCGGGACGGAAGGGGCGTGTTGGCTGATCGACCCGGCTTGTTACTACGGCGATGCCGAGGTGGACCTTGCGATGCTCAAGCTGTTCGGTCGCCCCGGCCCCGCGTTCCAGGATGGCTACGGCGCGCTATCCGACGGGTGGCTGGCGCGGCTCCCGATCTACCAACTCTGGCCGGCGCTGGTCCACCTGCGGCTGTTCGGCGGCGGCTATCGCGGCCTCGTCGAGCGTCTGCTGAGCGACGCAGGCGCCTGACAGGCCCGCTCTTCCGCCCTTTCGGGCCTCATCGCTGCCCGCGAAGTGGGCCACGAGGCCCGATGAGCGGCGCGGTCCCGGCCGCTTATCGGGACAATTCGCGGGGGTGGTACGATTTGGCCGCCGCGAGCAAAGCGCGCAAAACCGGTGTGCCCGTCCGCCCGTCCAAAGGGCAGTGGGGCAGGGACCGTCCACACCACCCGATATGGTGTCATGGTCTATGCGCGTTCGGCATATTCCATCGTTTCGGTGTTCACCACGATGTCCTCGTCCGGCCCGACGAAGGGGGGAACCATGACCTTCACGCCATTGTCCAGGACCGCCGGCTTGAAACTGTTGGCCGCGGTCTGGCCCTTCACCACCGGTTCGGTCTCGACGACCTTGCAGGTCACCTTCTGCGGAAGCGTGGCGTTCAGCGCCTCGTTCTCGTAATACTCGATCTGCACAGTCATGCCATCCTGCAGGAACGGCCGCCGTTCGCCAAGGATCTCGGCGGGCAACTCGATTTGCTCGAAGCTCTCGGTGTCCATGAAAACCAGCATTCCTTCGGTTTCATAGAGGAACTGCTGATCCCTCTGTTCCAGCCGCACGCGCTCCACCTTGTCGGCCGAGCGGAACCGCTCGTTCAGCTTTGAGCCGTTGCGGAGATTCCGCATCTCCACCTGGGCAAAGGCGCCGCCCTTGCCGGGTTTGACATGATCCACCTTGACCGCGGCCCACAGGCCGCCGTTATGTTCCAGAACGTTGCCCGGGCGGATTTCGTTGCCGTTGATTTTGGTCATGTGACAAAACCTTGCCAAAAGGTTGATCGAATTTCGCAGGCACCTATATCTTGGCTGTTGGAGCGTGGCAAGGAGACTAAATACAGTGGGGTTGCGCTATCAGCCATGCACTCAGCGCATGGAAGCCATTCCAAAATGTAAATTCCGAATCGCTTCAAAACCGCCATATTCCGCACACGCCGAAAAACGCAAGAGCAATAATAAAAGGACGACGAGATGATCGATTTCGTTGATGGCACCGCATTTAACCACGAACAGGGCAACCGCTCGCGCAAACTCTTCGCGGCGGTGGTTCTGGCGGCACTGGATGATGCGATTGCCGACGACAAGAAATACGGCAACGGCCCCGACCAGATCGCCCGTTGGGCGCGGTCGCGGGATGGGCGCGAGGTGCTGTCCTGCGCCGGGATCGACCCTAATGAGCGGGTTGTCTCGGGACTGATGGAGTTCGTCTCCAAGGGGGTTCGCACATCCGTCGCGCTGTCGCGTGAGGAAAGCGAGCGTCGTCAGATGCAGGAGCAGGCTGAAGCCGCCTGATCCGTTCCGAATATTTCTGAAAGAGTTGAAAGGCGCGCCCGCTAGGGCGCGCTTTTCAGTTTCGGGGGGTTATTCGAAATCCCGGCTGGCGAGCGCGCGGTTGATCTCGCGCCGGACAAGTTTTCGCACATTGCGGGTTATGCGCTCGCCCAACGCGCCCTGAAGCTCTTCGCGGACGATGTCGCTGACCAACTGGCGCAGCATCTCTTCGTCCAGCACATCGGCATCGCCGCCGGTGTCATTCTCGAACAGGCCGGCATCCTCCTCCGGCCCGGTGTCCGGCGCAGCCTCGTCCGTTTCATCCTCTACATGCGGCGGTTCGGCCTGCTCCGACGGGTGAGCGTCGTGGTGCTCGTCCTCGACATGATGGCGAAAGAAGTCCACCCGTTCGAATTGGAACCTCTGCTCCTGCACGATCTCGCTTCCGTCCGGCTCCCACTCCTCCTCGCAGCCCGAGACGGCAGCCTCCAGCTCGGCGATGCGATCCTCCAGCGATATCTCTTCCCACGGGTCTGCATCGTCCGGATGCGGGGCACTTTCCGGGGCCTCGGGCTCTCCCACAGGTTCGGGCGTTTGGCCGGCCCGCTCGAAAAACGGTTCGGGGGCCGGCTCCTCAATGGGTTCGGCGGCTTCGGTTTCCTGCTCCGTCCGCCCCTCGTCAGACGTCGCGCCGTCCGGATGATCCGCGTTCGTCGATTGCGGATCATCGACAACCCGCAGCGCCGGGGTCAGAACCAGCTTGTCAGCCGGATCCGGGGGGTCAGCCGGCTCCGGTTCCGGCCGCGCCGCCGTCCGGCGTGGCCGCTCGCCCACTTCTTCGGAAACGAGGCGTCGGATCGACGACAGGACGTCTTCGATTTCCATCGGTTTCACTGGGTCTGGCATGGCCTGTCCTCTTGCCAACTTTGCAGTGATGGTAGCGTGAGTGACGCCCTCACACAACAAGTTGTGGGGAAACTTACTGTCGCCCGATGCTCTTGAGCACCTTGTCCAGCCGGTCGCCCTGCACGCTGCGAACCGGCGCGTTCTTCACCGCGTTGTAATAGGCGGCCGGATCGTAGGTGGCGATTCCCAGCTTCAGGTGATCGACCGTCAGAAGCCCCATCGAGGACAGCACCTGATAGATCGCCACGTAGCGGTCGGTTTCGGCCTGAACGCGGCCGGTGCGCGCATCCAGCAAGTCCTGCTCGGCGTTAAGCACATCAAGGGTGGTGCGCGACCCGAGCCGCGCCTCCTCCTTGGTGCCGTCATAGGCCAGTTGTGCCGCCTGGATCTGCTGATCGCTCGCACTCAATTGGGCGCGCGCGACCGACAGGTTGGCCCATGCATTCGCGACCTGCTGATCGACGATCCTGACCGACTGAAGCAGATTGGCCTGCGCGGCGTCGCGGTTTGCGAGCGCTTGCCGTTCGGCGGATTTCAGCGCACCGCCGCTATAGATCGTTTGTTGAAGCTCCAACCCCACATTGCTGGTGTTGTTGCCCGAATCGTCGCGGCTGACCCGAGCTGTGGCCGCGATCGAAGGCCCGCGCGCCGCCCGCGCCCGCTGCATCGACAGCAGGCTGACGGTCACCTGCCGCTGTGCGGCCTCGATGTCGGGATGCGTCCGCTCGGCGATGCCGCGCGCGTCGTTCAGCGTCCGGGGCAGGTCGGGCAGGCCGCTCACGCCGGACAGGTTGTTCGGATACTGACCGACCGCCGCCTTGTAGGATTCCCGTGCGACCTGAAACGCGCCCTGCGCGGCCACCAGGCTGCTGCGCGCTGCGGCCAGGAAGGACTGTGCCTGGGCCACGTCGGTGCGTGTCACCTCGCCGACTTCGAACCGATCCTGCGCGGCGCGCAGCTGCTCGGAGATCAGACGGACGCTGCTTTGCTGAAGCGACACGTTTTGCGAGGCGCTGCGCACGTCCATATAGGCCTGAACAGCCGCCAGCAGGACGCGTTGTTCCAGGGACACCAGATTGGCGCGGGTGGACAGCACGCTTTCCTTGGCCGATTCGACGGCCAGCCGGTTGGCCCCGCCGTCATAGACGTTCAGGCTGGCGCTCAGTCCGATCGAGGCGCTTGTCGTCCCCGTGTTCAGCGGGGTGTCGGCGTAATTCGCGTTGGCGATGAAGGCCAGGACAGGACGCAGGCTGGCGATGGCCTGGGCCACGTTCTCGTCAGCGGCGCGGAGAAGCGCGCGGTTCTGCTCCAGAAGATTGCTGTTCTTGTAGGCGAGGATAAGCGTGTCGGTCAGCGTCTCGGCGCGGGCTTGCGGGACGATCCCGCCGGCCAGACCGATTGCCGCAACGAACCCCAGCGCAGCGCCACGAAAAAACTTGCCCATCTGCATCCGCCTCAGCCTCGACTGTGTTTCCGTCCGTCGCGCCTAGAGCACGAAGGCACGCTCTTGTTCAAACCCCGGCAGAACCGGGGCCCCCGCGTTGAAGGCAGGTCGCCACGTAATCGCACCGTCGATCCTGTGACCGATCCGGCAGACACCAAGCGGACCCTCCATGAAGATTGCGGCAATGCGCCCGCCCTCGCGCAGTTGATCGGTAAGTCCTGCCGGTACCTGCTCAACGCCACCCTGCACGATGATCGCGTCATAGGGACCGTGCCGGGCCGCGCCCCCGGCAAGCGGGGCCTCGATGACAGCCACGTTGTCGGCGCCCTGTTCGGCCAGCGTGGCCTGCGCCTCTGTCGTCATGTCGGCGTCTTCCTCGACCGCGACGACCGCTTCCGCCAGAAGCGCGATCACCGCGCTGGAATATCCCAGCCCGCAGCCCAGATCGAGCACCAGTTCGTCGGGCTGGATGTCCAGCGCGTCCAGCATCTTGGCAAGGGTGCGCGGGTCCAGCATGACCCGGCGCTTGCCCAGTGGGATGCTGTCGCCCATATAGGCGGCCTCGCGCCAGCTGTCGGGAACGAATGCCTCTCGCGGGACGGCGAGCATCGCGTCGATGATCGGAAACTTGGTGACATCGGAAGGGCGGACCTGCGTGTCCACCATCTGGCGCCGGCGCGCGGTATAATCTGTCATTGGACTAAACTCTTCGGTCTAGTTTCGGTCGAAACCGTCATGCCACAGAAACCCGGGCGCGGCAACACGCGACAGGTGCGAAACGCTACGCCAGACGTCGATCTTGCGCGGCCCCGCCGGACGCAGGGCCCAGCGGTGGTCCGCGCCTAGATATCTGCTGTGCGCCGCCGCGATTTGTCAAAAATTCGGGCAGGTTCGGGGGCCCGGATGACGCTGATGAAACAGGGTGGCCAATGGGTCGTGGGCGGTGAGGACGTTCCGATGGTGAATTTCGACGCGATCGACGGCATCTGGGTCAACTGCGTCGGCTCTGTCTCGCCCTGGAACATGCCGCCCTCGTCATGGGAGTCGTCCGATCGCGACATCCGCTTGCAGTGGAAAGCGCTTTCCGGACCTGCTAGATGTGGGTCTGCGCGCCGGGCGTATCCGGCGCACGGCGCGCACTGACGAGCAGGCGGGGGCGAAAAGGCGCATGGCACAGCTTTCGGCGGGCCGGGCAGGGGGCTCGTGATGACGGAAACCCTGCTCCTGTTGCCCGGCATGATGTGCGATGCGCGGGTATTTTCCGACCAGATACTGGCATTCAACGCCGACCGCGCGGTGCAGATCGCGCCGGTCTGCACCGACAGTTCCATCGCGGTCATGGCCCGTGCCGCGCTTGACGGCGCGCCGGCCCGGTTCGCGCTGGCCGGGCACGGGCTGGGGGCGAT
>JBAVQZ010000188.1:0-1685 GCA_049694515.1 Paracoccaceae bacterium
GGTTGGGCGAGCCGGTGATCCGCACCGCCGTCGGCCGCGCGATGCGCGAGATGGGCCGCCAGTTCGTGCTGGGGGAGACCATCGCCTCGGCGATGAAACGCGCCGCGGGGATGGAGGCAAAGGGCTATACCTATTCCTACGACATGCTGGGCGAGGCTGCGCGCACCGACGCGGATGCGCGGCGTTATCACAGCGCCTATTCCGACGCGATCAGGGCGATCGCGGCGGCCTGCAAATCGCGCGACGTCTGGCAGAATCCCGGCATCTCTGTGAAATTCTCGGCGCTTCACGCGCGGTATGAGGTGGCGCAGCGCGAGCGGGTGATGAAGGAGTTGGTGCCCCGCGTCACCGAACTTGCCCTGCAGGCTAAAGCGGCCGGCATGGGCTTCAACGTCGATGCCGAGGAGGCCGACCGGCTGACGCTGTCGCTCGACGTGATCGAGGCCGTGGTCAGCGATGAGCGGCTCGCGGGCTGGGACGGCTTCGGCGTGGTCGTGCAGGCTTTCGGCCAGCGCGCGGGCCGCGTGCTGGACTGGTTGCATGATCTGGCCGAGCGGCTGGACCGGCGTTTCATGGTGCGGCTGGTCAAGGGCGCCTATTGGGATACCGAGATCAAGCTGGCGCAGGTCGAAGGGATCGACGGCTTTCCGGTCTTCACGCGCAAGGCGTCCAGCGATGTCAGCTATATCGCCAATGCGCGCAAGCTGCTGGGCATGACCGACCGGATCTATCCGCAATTCGCCACGCATAACGCGCATACCGTGACCGCCATCCTTGAGATGGGCGCCGACCGGGACAGGTTCGAGTTCCAGCGCCTTCACGGCATGGGCGAGCGGCTATATGACATCATCATGTCCAAGAACAAGGGCACGCGCTGCCGCATCTATGCGCCCGTGGGCGCGCATCGCGACCTGCTGGCCTACCTCGTGCGGCGGCTTCTGGAAAACGGCGCCAACAGTTCCTTCGTGAACCAGATCGTCGATGAGGACGTGCCGCCCGAGGAGGTCGCGGCAGATCCGTTCGCCGAGGTGATGAGCTATCTCAACGCGCCGGAAAACCCGGTCCTGCGGCGCGCGCCCGAGCTGTTCGGCGAAACCCGGCACAATTCCCGCGGCTGGGATCTGACGCATGAACCGACGCTGGAGGCGATCGAGGCCGCGCGCGGCCCGCACCGCACCGCGCAGTTCGAGGCCGCCCCGCTGATCGCCGCGGATGTCGCGCCTGGTGAGGCGCAGCCCGTGACAAACCCTTCCGACACCGCCGATGTGGTCGGACAGGTCTACCCTGCTTCAAGCGAAGCGGTCGAGGCCGCGCTGGCCGCAGCCCGCCCCTGGGACGCCCCGCCCGAGAAACGCGCCGAGGTGTTGCGCAAGGCCGCGGATCTATACGAGGCGGATTACGGGCGGATCTTCGCGATCGTCGCGCGCGAGGCGGGCAAGTCCTTGCCCGACGCGGTGGGGGAACTGCGCGAGGCCGTGGATTTCCTGCGCTACTACGCCAGCCGGATCGAGACGCTGGAGCATCCGGCGCGCGGTGTCTTTGCCTGCATCTCGCCCTGGAACTTTCCGCTGGCCATTTTCACCGGACAGATTTCGGCGGCGCTGGCCGCGGGCAACGGCGTTCTGGCCAAGCCGGCCGAGCAGACCCCGCTGATCGCGGCCGAGGCCGTGCGCCTTGTGCACGAG
>JBAVQZ010000189.1:0-9243 GCA_049694515.1 Paracoccaceae bacterium
GCGCTGGACAGCGCCGCGCGCCGGGGATTGATCGACAGCGCGGAGTCGGCGCTCGACCGGCTCGCAACCACAACCGATTACGCCGATTTCGGCGATGCCGAGTTGGTGGTCGAGGCGGTGTTCGAGAACCTTGCCGTCAAGCGCGACGTGTTCGCACGGCTGTCCGGGGCCGCGCCGCGCGACGCGGTGCTGGCGACCAACACCTCCTATCTGGATCCGCGCGACATCGCCACAGCCGTGGACGACCCGTCGCGTTTCATCGGCATCCATTTCTTCAGCCCGGCGCAGATCATGAAGCTGGTCGAGATCGTGCCGGTCCCGCAAACCTCCGCCGCGACCCGCGCCACCGCCTTCCGCCTTGTCGGACGGATGGGCAAGGTCGGCATCGGCGCGGGCATCTGCGAAGGGTTCATCGGCAACCGTATCCTCAAACGCTACCGCGCGGCGGCCGAGACGCTGCTGCGCGAAGGGGTGCCGATAAGCGATGTCGATGCGGCGATGCGCGGGTTCGGAATGGCAATGGGCCCGTTCGAGGCGCAGGATCTCGGCGGGCTGGACATCGCCTTCCAGCAGCGCGAGGCCGCGCGCGAAGCAGGCGGCGACGTGTCCGGGACACTGGGCGACATCCTGGTGCGCGCCGGGCGGATGGGCCAGAAATCCGGCGGCGGCTGGTACGACTATGCCGAGGGCGACAGAACTCCGCGGACATCGGCGGAAACCGAAGACCTGCTTCGTGGCCACATCGACGCAGCCGCGCCGCGCGACGCCGATGCGATCGCGGCGCGCCTGGTCGCGGAAATGGCCGAAGAGGGGGCCGCCATCGTTGCCGAGGGGATCGCCGCGGATCCGGGGCAGGTCGATTTGGTCGAAATTCACGGTTACGGCTTTCCGCGCTGGCGCGGCGGGCCGATGTTTCATGCCGCGCGGATGGGGCTCGGGGCGCTGGAAGTGGCACTCGGACGCGCGCCGTCCGAGGCGCTGAGCAAACTGGGGATGGGCTAGGCGATGGCAAGACCGCGGGCCGACGACTACGACGACAAGCGCGAGGCGATTCACCGCACCGCCGCCCGCATCCTGGCGGAGGAGGGCGGAAAGGCGCCGATGGTGCGCATCGCGCAGGGCTGCGGTATCTCGAAGGGGCTGTTGTATCATTACTACCAGAATCGCGACGCGCTGATATTCGACATAGTCCACACGCACCTGTCCGAGATGGACGCGGCGCTGGCCGAGGCGGGGCAGGGGTTGAGCGGGGCCAAGCGGTTGCGCCGCCTGTCGGCCACGCTGCTGGCGCATTACGAGGATGCCGACGATCTGCACCGCCTGCAGCTTGGCGCGCTCGACACGCTGCCGCCCGACGACATCGCGCGAATCCGCGCGGTCGAGAGGTCGATTCTGGATCGGTTTCGAAGCGCCATTCGCGAGGTGGAGCCGGACATCGACAAGCCGCGCCTGACGGCGGTCTCGATGGGGCTGATGGGGATGCTGAACTGGGCGTTCACATGGTTCCGCGCCGACGGCCCGCTGACCCGCGCCGAATTCGCGCATATCGCCGCCGATATGGCCTTGTCGCAGATCGGGGCAGGAAAAACGCCCGGCTGAACCGCCGATCAGGCCTTTTCGGCCAATGCGTTCAGCCGGTCACCGACCGATGCCAACGAAACGGCGCTGCCGCCGATCCCGGCCCACGGATCGTCGGTCTGGCCCAGCCGCCGAAAGATATTTTTGATCGTATATTGTCGCGGCGACAACCCGCTTGCCAGCGCCGCGTCCCATGTCACCGGCGTGGCCACCGGCGCGCCCGGCCGGGCGCGGACCGAATAGGGTGCCACTGCGGTCTGGCCATAGGCGTTCCGAAGATAGTCGATGAAGACGCGCGTGCCGCGGGCGTTCTTGCGCTGTGCGACGGTCAGTGCATCCGGGTGCCGGGCGGCCAGATGCTCTGCCAGGCCTCGCGCGACCTCGCGCATCGTGTCGAAGTCGGCCGAGCGGTCGAGTGGCACCAGCACGTGCAGCCCGCGCGAGCCGGTCGTCTTGACGAAAGAGGGAAGCTCCAGCTCGTCCAGCACCTCGCGCAGCCATGACGCGGCCTGCTGCACCTTGGCGAAATCGTCGTCCGATGGATCCAGGTCAAAGATCATCTGGTCGGGACGGTCCGGCCGGTCGGTCCGCGAAAGGCCCAGATGCGCGGTGACGCAGCCCTGATTGGCCAGATAGACCAGCGTTGCGGCGTTGTTGGCCACGACATGGGTGACTCTGCCGCCTTCCTTGGGCATCTCGGCGCGGTCGATCCAGCCGGGGAAATGGTCCGGCATGTTTTTCTGAAAGAACCCCTCTTCGCCGATGCCGTCGGGAAAGCGGTGCATGGTCAGCGGTCGGTCGCGCCAGTGCGGCAGCGCCACCTCGGCGATGCGCCGGTAATAGTCCACCAGATCGCCCTTGGTCAGCCCGTCGTCGGGGAACAGGACCTTTCCGGGGTGCGACAGCTCTACCCGGTGGCCGTCGACGGTGACGCTGTCCTGTGCCATGTCATCCTTTCGGGCGTTCGCGCACCACGTCCTTCGCGGGCTTGTCGCGCCGCAGCCCCAGGAAACGCGGGTGGCGCAGCTTGCCATGCGTGGTCCATTCGGTGAAGCCGAAATTGCCGACCAGCTTGGGCGCGACCCAGGTGACGTCACCCTCGCCCACCTCGTCATCGAAGGGTGAGGTGTCGCGCGCAAGGCTTTCCAGCCGCTCATGAAAACGGGTCAGGAAGTCATCGTCGAACCCGGTGCCCACCTTGCCGGCATAGCGCAGCTTTCCGTCCTCGTAATAGCCCACCAGAAGCGCGCCGAACCCCTTGCGTTTGCCCTGCGGCGCGGTGAAGCCGCCGATCACCAGCTCCTGCCCGCTGGCGCATTTGAACTTCAGCCAATCGGTCGAGCGGCCGTGGCTGTAAGGCGCATCGGCGCGCTTGGCGATGATCCCCTCCCAGCCCTTGCGGCAGGCGGCGTCGAAAAACGCCTCGCCGGTTGCGTTGCGGTGCGGGGTGAAGCGCAGCGGGCCGTCGAAGGCGATGGCGCGTTTCAGCAAGGCCTTGCGGCTGCGCTGGCCCAGCGCGTCAAGGCGGTGACGGTCCAGATGCAGGATGTCGAACAGGTAGAAATAGACCGTCACGCCGCTGGTCCGCGCAGCGTCGGGGTCGCTGATCTGCATGCGTTGCTGCAGGCGCGAGAAGCTGGTCACGGCGCCGTCGAAGGCGACGATCTCGCCGTCGACGATGAAATCGTCGCAATCCTGCCGTTCCAGCGCCTCGATCAGTTCCGGGTAGGTCGCGCCGATCTCTTTGCGGTTGCGGGTCACAAGGCGCAGCCGGTCGCCCTTGCGGAAGGCCAGCGCCCGCTCCCCGTCCAGCTTGCGCTCATATATCCAGCCGGGATCCGAGAACCGCCGGTCGGTCAGCGTGGCCAGCATCGGCGCGGTCCAGTCGGGCTGCTCGGCCTGCTTCAGCCGTGCCCGCCGGGCGTCGGAGAGATGCGCGAACAAGCCGGTCATGCCGCCCCATCATCGTCCTTGGCGATCTCCTCGATGCTGCGCCCGCTGAGAACAGAATCCGGCTGGGTCGAGACCGGGTTGCGCCTTGCGTCCGCCTCGTCGTCATCCATCTTGATCAGCAGCCATTGCGCGTCATCGCCGTCGCCCATGCGCTGCAGTGCGTAGCCGCCGGTCAGCTTCCTGCCGTGCAGCCGGATCAGCGCGTGGCCCTGCGCCAGGGCCTCGTCCATCGGGACGATCCCATCCTTCTTTTCGGTGATGTTGTCATAGGGACCGGTATCCCAGACCAGCACCGCCCCCGCGCCGTATTGGCCTTCGGGGATCACACCCTCGAAATCGGCGTAGTCCAGCGGGTGATCCTCGGTCGGCACCGCCAGCCGCTTCTCGCGCGGATCGGTCGAGGGACCCTTGGGCACCGCCCAGGATTTCAGCGCCCCGTCCACCTCGACGCGGAAATCGTAATGCAGCGTCGTTGCATCATGCTTCTGGATCACGAAGATCGGCGCGTCGCCCTTGCGCTGTCCGCCGCGCGGCTCGGGCGTGCGGCCGAAATCGCGCTTGTCGTGATAGTCCTTCAGGGCCATGGGGGCCTCGCAAGATCATGCAACGGGGGTAGCCCCCCGGGGTAAAGCCTAGTCGCGGCGAGCGGGCGGGCACAATGCCCATTCTCTGCCCAAACGATCCGCGAACTCTGCTATCCCGTCAGGGCCGGGGGATTCCCCGTATCAGAGGGCTGGCGCATGAACGAGCTGTTGATCTGGATCGGCATCCTTGCCTGCCTGTCGCAGGCCGGGATGCTGTCGGGGCTGAACCTGGCAATGTTCCGGATCGGCCGGTTGCGGCTGGAGGCCGCGGCGGGGCAGGGCGACAAGAACGCAGCGAAGATCCTGGCGCTGCGGCGCGACGCCAACTTCCTGCTGGCGACGATCCTCTGGGCCAACGTCGCGGTCAATGTCGGCCTGACCCTGTTGTCGGATTCGGTCCTGGCCGGGTTCTCGGCCTTCATCTTCTCGACCGTGGTGCTGACCCTGCTGGGCGAGATCGTGCCGCAGGCCTATTTTTCGCGCCACGCGCTGCGCATCGCGGCACGGCTTGCGCCGATCCTTCGGATCTATCGCGCGATCTTCTGGCCGCTGGCCCGTCCGACCGGAAAGATGCTGGACGCGTGGATCGGGCCGGAGGGCATCCCGTGGTATTACGAGCACGAGATCGGCAGTGTGCTGGAACGTCACGCCCGCGACGCGGGCACCGAGATCAGCGAGGTCGAGGCGATCGGTGCCATCAATTTTCTGGCGCTGGACGATCTGCCGGTGGGGCAGGAGGGCGAACCGCTGGACCCGCAAAGCGTCATCCGGCTGCCGTTCGAGGCCGGAAGGCCCGTCTTTCCCGAGCTGGCGCGCCGTGCCGACGATCCGTTCCTGCGCCGGATCGCCGCTTCGGGGCGGAAATGGGTGGTGCTGATGGATGAAGCCGACAGGCCCCGTCTTGCCGTGAACGCGCCCGCGTTGTTGCAGGACGCGCTGATCGGCGCCGGCCCTTTCGACCCGCTGCACCATTGCCACCGGCCGCTTGTGGTCGAGGATGCACGCCGTCCGCTTGGTGACGTGCTGGGACGGCTGACCGTGCAGTCCGAACGTCCCGGCGACGACGTGATCGACGAGGATCTCGTGCTTGTCTGGGAGGGCGAGGTGCGGCGCATCATCACCGGCGCCGACCTTCTGGGCCGGTTGCTGCGCGGGATCGCGCGGTCCGCGCCCCGGGCACGGGGTTGAAAAGGCGCTAGGCGCCCGCGACGACCATGGTTCCGGCCGCGCCCGTCAGCAGATCCGACGCGTCGTCCAGCGCACCGATCCCGGCAATCCCGCCGGTGGCTTCCACGAAATCGCAGGCGGCCGCCACCTTGGGCCCCATGGAACCCGCGGCAAACTGCTTTTTCCGAAGCGCAGAGGCCGAGATACGGCCGATGGCGCTTTGCTGCGGTGTGCCCCAGCCGGTATAGACCGCATCCACATCGGTCAGCATCAGGAAGGCGTCGGCGCGAAGCTGGGTGGCCAGCAGCCCGCTGGCATGATCCTTGTCGATCACGGCCTCGATTCCGACCAGGCTGCCGTCGCGGCGGCGCGCCACGGGGATACCGCCGCCGCCGGCGCAGATCACGATCACGCCCTGATCCACCAGCATGCCGATCACGTCGATTTCCAATATGCCCAGGGGGCGCGGCGAAGGTACGACCCGGCGGAAGCTGTCGCCGTCGGGCGCCATCGTCCAGCCGCGCGTGCGGCCGACGCGCTCGGACTCTTCCTTCGTATAGACCGGACCGACGGGCTTGGTTGGATTGGCGAAGGCCGCGTCTTCGGGATCCACCTCGATCTGGGTCAGCAGCGTGGCGAATTTCACCTCGGGCGCATAGGCGTTGTCGAGTTCCTGTTCCAGGACATAGCCGATCATGCCCTCGGTCTCGGCACCCAGCACATCGAGGGGGAAGGGGCTCTGCCCCTCCATCGCGCCTTGCAGCGCCAGGAGTCCGACCTGCGGCCCGTTGCCATGGGTGATGACCAGCTGATGCCCGGCCTCAAGAAGCCGCGCGAGTGATTTCGCGGCACTTCGGATATTGGTGCGCTGGATCTCTGCCGTCACCGGTTCGCCCCGGCGCAAAAGCGCGTTTCCCCCCAATGCGACCACGATCCGCATCGTCAACTCCCCAGCGTCGCGACAAGCACGGCCTTGATGGTGTGCATCCGGTTCTCGGCCTGGTCGAACACGATCGAGGCGGGGCTTTCGAACACCTCCTCGGTGACTTCCATCGCGTCGAGACCGTGTGTCTTTTTCATCTCGGCGCCCACCTCGGTCTCGGTGTTGTGGAAGGCGGGCAGGCAATGCATGAAGCGGGCGCGCGGATTGCCCGTCTTCTCCATCGCCGCGGTGTTGACCTGATAGGGCTTGAGAAGCTTGATCCGCTCGGCCCAGACATCCTCGGGTTCGCCCATCGACACCCAGACGTCGGTGTAAAGAAAATCGCAGCCTTTCACGCCTTCGTCCAGATCGTCGGTCACCAGGATCCGGGCGCCGCTGGCGCGGGCCTCTTCCTCTGCCTCGGCCAGCACGTCCTTGTCCGGCCAAAGCGTTTTCGGCCCGCACAGGCGCACGTCCATGCCCATCTTGGCCGCCCCGATCAGCAGCGAGTCGCCCATGTTGTTCCCGGCATCGCCCAGAAAGCAGAAGGCCGTCTCGCGCAGCGGCTTTTCGGTATGCTCCCGCATGGTCAGAAGGTCGGCGAGGATCTGGGTCGGATGGAACTCGTCCGTCAGGCCGTTATAGACCGGAACCCCGGACCACTCTGCCAGCGTCTCGACGACCTTCTGACCGAAGCCGCGATATTCTATCGCGTCATAGACGCGGCCCAGCACGCGGGCGGTGTCCTTGATCGTTTCCTTGTGGCCGATATGGCTGCCCGAGGGGCCCAGATAGGTGACATGCGCGCCCTGGTCATGCGCCGCCACCTCGAACCCGACGCGGGTGCGGGTCGAAGCCTTCTCAAAGATCAGCGCGATCTCCTTGCCCTTCAGGGTGGGCTGCTCGGTCCCGCTGTATTTCGCGGACTTCAGATCGGCGGCGAGTTTCAGCAGAAACTCGATCTCGGCGCCGGTGAAGGCGCGGAGGGTCAGAAAGCTGCGGTTCTTGAGGTTGAAGGACATGCGTGGCTCCTCGCGGGTCGTTCGTATGGATCGGCAGTTGGGTCAGGCGTCGCGCAGCAGCGGGCAGGTCATGCAATGCCCGCCGCCGCGGCCGCGGCCCAGTTCGGCGCCGCGGATCGTGATCACCTCGATCCCGGCCTTCCTGAGTTGGGTGTTGGTATGGGTGTTGCGGTCGTAGCCGACCACGACGCCCGGCTCGATCGCGATGACGTTGTTGCCGTCGTCCCACTGTTCGCGGGCCTGTTCATAGCTGTCGCCGCCAGTGGGGATGACATTGAGTTTCTTCAGCCCAAGGCAGTCGGCCACCACCTTGAACAGCGGCTTGTCCTCGAGATGGAAATCCAGCCCGCCCTTGTCGCGCGGATGCAGGCTGTAGCAACTGATCTGCTCGGCCACCTCGACGAAGCTGGTGACGATGTCGCGGTCGCAGAAGGAAAACACCGTGTCCAGGTGCATGGCCGCCCGCGATTTCGGCATCTGGCAGGCGACGACGCGGCTGGCCGCGCCGGCCGCGAACAGCGCCTCGGCCACCTGGCCGACCGCCTGAGGGGTGGTGCGTTCCCCCATGCCGATCAGGACCGCGCCGTTGCCGATCGGCATGACGTCGCCGCCTTCCAGCGTGGCGGGGCCGTGTTCGGTGTCGGGGTCGCCCCACCAGACCTTGAAATCCGCGCCTGCGAAAAGCGGGTGATGCTTGTAGACCGCCGCGGTCAGCAGCGTCTCGTTGCGCCGCGCGGGCCAGTGCATCGGGTTCAGTGTGACACCGCCATAGATCCAGCAGCTTGTGTCGCGGGTGAATATCATGTTTGGCAGCGGCGGCAGGACGAACCCGTCCGGGCCCAGGTAACGGCCGAACATGCCTTCGGGCGCGAACGGCAGGTCATGCACCGCAAGCCCGCCGATCAGGAAACGCGCCAGATCGGTCGCGGGCATCTCGTCCATCCAGGCGCGCAGTGCCTCGTCCATGCCGACGCCGACCTGGTTGGGCGTCACCTTGCGGTCCAGCAGCCAGCCCCGCGCGGCGGGATCGGCCAACGTCTCGGCCAGAAGATCGTGCATCTCAAGCACTTCGACGCCGCGCTCCTGCATCTTGGTGCAGAAATCGTAATGGTCGTTGCGGGCCTCCTGCACCCAGAAGACGTCGTCGAAAAGAAGCTCGTCGCAATTGGCCGGCGTCAGCCGCTCATGCGCCAGCCCCGGGCGCGACACCAGCACCTTGCGAAGCTTGCCGACCTCGGAGTGGGCGCCGAATGCGCCATCCATCGGATCGCCTTTACCGGTCGGGGTCATAGCATCACCCCGAGGCTGAGCATGGCCATGCACTGGACGATCAGAAGCACCAGCAACGGCCACATGAACCGAAGCCAGCGGTTATAGGGCACACGCCCGATTGCAAGCCCGCCGACGACGACCGCATAGGTGGGCGTCACCAGGTTGGTGATGCCGATCGAGGTCTGGAAGGCGGTGACGGCGAAGTCGCGCGAAACGCCCGCGAAATCCGATAGCGGCGCCAGGATCGGCATGCTGAGCACCGCCAGCCCCGAAGTGGACGGGACGAGGAAGCTCAGCAGTCCCTCGACAGCGAAAAGTGCGTTGACGAAGGCCACGGTCGACATGCCCGTGATCCAGCCCTCGAACGTGTGCAGGATGGTGTCGGTGATCATCCCCTGGTTCATGATCACGACGATCCCGCGCGCCAGCCCGATGACCAGAGCCACGCCCAGCAGGTCACGAGACCCGTCGACGAAGGCGTTGGTGAATGGTTTCTCGCCCATCCAGTCGACAATGCCGATAACGATCGCCGCGGCGAGGAACAGCGCCGACATCTCGGCCATCCACCAGCCCTGCGAGGATACGCCCCAGATCATGACGGCGAAGGTCGCACCGAAAAGGACAAGGATCAGTTTCTGCTTGCCGGTCAGGTTCTTTCCCTTGAATTCCTTGTGGTCGCGCAGGAAATGCGCCTCGTTCGCGCCACGCATGTCGGCCACGATGGAGCGCGAGGGATCCTCGCGCA
>JBAVQZ010000190.1:0-1722 GCA_049694515.1 Paracoccaceae bacterium
ATGCTGTCTGTCGCGAAACCGCACCGCCTTTTCACCCTGAATTAAATGGATGCGGTCGAATATGCCGCCGCGCACATAGCCCGATCCCTTGAAGGAATAGCGCCCATGCCCGGTCACGAGGATGGCCTGCTCCCCCTCGTCCAGCCACTCGGTCAGGTTCTGGTATTCTTCTGGGGTCAGCAGCGCCTTGCCGATGGCCGGCACGCTGACCGGCGCAACGGCCATGTCGATGAATACCGCGTCCCGGTCGCCTTTTTCGGGGCGGGCGGCAGCCTGTTCGTCGCCGGTCTGTTCAAAGGCAGCGTTGATCTGACCCACTGTCAGCGACAGTCGCCGGATTGACCCGTCCCCCAACAATCCCACCCACGAGGAGACGGCGCCGGCCGACGGATCAAGAGTGCGGCGCGCAGATGTTGTGGCCTCCTGTGCAAGCCCGCCAAGCTCAAGCGCCCGAGCAACCTTGGTGCCGGCGCGGACCAAGGAATCGTCGATCACCATTACCGTGACCGTCGCGCCGGAAATGATATCGAGGTCATGCGCGGGCACAACAGCGTCGGCCACGGCCTTGAAATCCATACCGATATAGCCCTCGATCAGTTTTCTGACCTTGGCTTCGGGAATCCCGATCAGAACGATCGGCTCGGAATGCTCGACCAACCGGGCGCCGGTCAACACGGCATCGGGCGACAACGCGGCAACCACGTGAATCGGCTTTCCGGAGTAGCCCGTCGTGCCAACGAAATCCGAGGTCAGAAAGGCATAGCCAACCGTCTCAGAACCTTTGAGCACAGGGGCGACTGGCAGATCCGCGCGCACAGAACCGAAGCCCGTCGCTCCCGGCACCAGCGCGGACGGGTCAAGGTCGGGCAAGAACCGACCCAATTCACTCGCGCGCGCCGGCGAGACCGCGAGCGCCAGGAGCAGCGTGAACGAAAAAAGTAGTCGGGATACAATATTATGTAGCGGGGACAAGCCTATCTCCTGGGCATCAGATCCACACAGCATCGGCAATCTATAGCCGAGTGCACGGCGAACATCGTTTGGCACGGGTCCGGCCCCGGTCGCCGAAGAGCGTATGTGAAAAACACGGCGACCACGAAGAAAAGAACAAGGCTGAAAAGAAGGACCAGCCAGCCATGTGCCCCCAACGGATCGCCGTGGCCGGCCGCCGCCATCACGATCCCGACAAGCCCTAAGGCGAAAAGAATCGGCAAGACGGCCAAGCGCTCAGCTACGGCAATTCGTGCAACCATGACGTCGTCTGCGATCATTTTCCAAGAGAACAAACGCAAGGCGCGTCCGGTCTTCGAATTTGCTTGGGACAAGCATAGTGCACCGCCGCCGATCTTGTCAGACAGTGCGCACCCGGCCATTTGCAGGAACGGCCTGCCGCAGCCAACACGACGGAGCGCGCGATACCGGGTCTCGATATGACGGTTGAGCTCGGTGGGATTTTCGATGGGCGCTTCCTTCGTCAAGGTCAGCCTCCTTCGGCCAGGATCGGGGCCGCGCCAGCGTGCGTGCAGACCTCATGCGCGGTTTCGCGAAACAGCGCGAGCCATCGCTCGAAATGCGCCCAGGTCACCGGCAAGCCCGCACGGGCCGCGATCGGTGCGCCGTGATAGCGCCTCGTCATCAGCGCGACCGAGGACCAGAAGGCGCACATGCGTTCGAGATGCGGCGCCCAGTCGGTGATCCGGGCCGCGAAGATCGGCCCCAGGA
>JBAVQZ010000191.1:0-4673 GCA_049694515.1 Paracoccaceae bacterium
GGGGACCGGATCGGCGCCTTCCTCCGGACGCAGTTCGGCGCGCGCTCTCTGACCCCGCGCGAAGGCAACGATCCCGACGCGATCCTGTCGCGGGCCGAAGCCGCGCTTAACGCGGGCGAACTGAAAGATGCGCTGGACGAGATCGCCACCCTGCCCGAGGCCGGCCAACAGGCCATGTCCGGCTGGGTCGCCAAGGCGCAGAAGCGCGCCGACGCGCTGGCCGCCGCCGATACGCTCGCCTCCCGCCTGGCCCCGAACTGAGGACGCATAAAATGCTCTGGTCCCTGCTGAAGATCCTGATCTTCGTCGTCCTCGTCGCCGCCCTGACGCTTGGCGCGGAATACCTGATGGAAAGCGATGCCGGTCTGCGGCTCGCCTTCGGTGGCTGGGAATTCACCCTCGGCCCGCTTCAGGCGATCATCGCCGCGCTGGTGCTGCTGATCGTCCTGTGGTTCGTGATCAAGCTGGCCGGGCTGCTGGTCGCCGTGGTGAAATTCGTCACCGGCGACGAGACCGCGATCTCGCGCTATTTCAGCCGCAGCCGCGAAAGGCGCGGCTTCCAGGCGCTGGCCGACGGGATGATGGCGCTGGCCTCGGGGGAGGGGCGGCTGGCGATCACCAAGGCGGCGAAGGCCGAGCGCCTGCTGCACCGCCCCGAACTGACCAACCTGCTGACGGCACAGGCGGCGGAGCTGGCCGGCGACCGCAAGAAGGCGCAGGAGACCTACAAGCTGCTGTTGCAGGATGACCGGACGCGCTTTGTCGGGGTGCGGGGCATCATGAAACAGAAACTGGCAGACGGGGACTTGGACACCGCGATGAAGCTTGCCGAAAAGGCCTTTGCGCTGAAGCCTGCCCATGAAGAGACACAGGACACGCTGTTGCGGCTTCAGGCCGAGCATGCCGACTGGACCGGGGCGCGCCGCACGCTGAACGCCAAGCTGCGCCACGGCGCGATTCCGCGCGACGTCCACAAGCGGCGCGACGCGGTCCTGGCCCTGTCCGAGGCGCGCGACGTGCTGGAAGAGGGTCACACGATCGAGGCGCGCGAGGCGGCGATCGAAGCGAACCGCCTGTCGCCAGACCTGATCCCGGCAGCGGTCATGGCCGCACGCACTTACATAGAGCAGGACAAACCGCGCTATGCGACGCGGGTGCTGAAAAAGGCGTGGCAGGCGCAACCGCATCCCGATCTCGCAGCCGCCTTCGCCGAGATACATCCCGACGAAACCCCAGAGGAGCGGCTGAAGCGGTTTCGCGTACTCACGTCGATCGCGCCCGAGAACCCCGAGACACGGATGCTTCTGGCCGAACTGAACATCGCGGCCGAGGATTTCCCGGCCGCCCGCACTGCGTTGGGCGACTTGGCCGAACGGGAGCCGACCGCCCGCTCGCTGACCCTTATGGCGGCGATCGAACGCGGACAGGGTGCCGATGACAGCGTCGTGCGCGGTTGGCTGACCCGGGCGCTGACCGCCTCGCGCGGGCCGCAGTGGATCTGCGACAAATGCGGCACGGCGCATGGCGCGTGGGCGCCCGTCTGCGCGCATTGCGGCAGCTTCGACACGCTTTCGTGGAAGACCGCGCCGGCGGGCGACCTTGTCATGCCGCATTCCACCGAGATGCTGCCGCTGATCGTCGGCGCGCTGGCCCGCCCCGCGGCGGACGCGGCCGCGGACACGCCGGAAGAGGATGCGGAACCCGTCGGTGATACGCCCGAACAGGGGCCCGAAGAGCCGCCCGCCGACGGCCCCGAGCGCACCTTCCTCGACGCCGAGTTCATCGAGGACGGGGAAGAGGAAAAAGAGAAAAATTAGGGCTACACACCCCCCGCAGGGGATGCTAGACACCGCGCGGTCAGGCCGCAGTAGCTCAGCTGGTAGAGCACGTCATTCGTAATGATGGGGTCGGGGGTTCGAGTCCCTTCTGCGGCACCACCACCATCGGTCACGTCCCGCCTGCGTCCCGGTATCCTTTCGGGATCGACCGGCATGCGGGACGAGGTTTCGCCAAAGACGGCCGAATTGGCGTCAGGCGCATTTCCGCTGTTTGAGGAAGGTGAACATCCCGAAAGGCGGAAACGTCCGGATTTCTTCGGTTTCCAGCTGACGCACGCCCTGGACGCGGTCCATCGGGAAATCGGAATGCCAGCCCAGCAGGTTCGCGAAAGGCGCAAAAGCGTTCTCGATGGCGGCCAGCGCCCCGCTCTCGCGGGCGAAGTGATTGATGATCAGCACCTCTCCGCCCGGCTTGCAGACGCGCGCCATCTCGGCGATCACCTTCTCGGGCTCGGGCACGACCGACACCAGATACATCGCGACGACGGTGTCGAAGTGATCGTCGGGATAGTCCAGCACCCGCGCATCCATCTCGCGCAACTCGACGATCTGCGACAAGCCCTGCCTGTCGACCTTTTGGCGGGCCTTGGCCAGCATTTCCGGCGAGACGTCGATCCCCGTGACCTCAAGATGGTCGTCGTAATAGTCCAGCGCCAGCCCGGTGCCGACGCCGATCTCCAGAACGCTACCCGACCGGCCGTTGAGATATTCCACCGCCTTGCGCCGCCCGACTTTCGTAATGGCGCCGAAAGTCGAGTCGTAGATTGGAGCCCAATACTTGTAAGATGTCTTTACGGCATTGATATCCAATTCTTTTTCCTTTCCGTTTCGCGGATTATAGCGGGTCAGCTGCTGGATCTGGTTCTGCGGAGCAAAACCGCCGAACGGACAAGCGTTGCGGCATAGATCAGGTCTATCAGAATCATCGACAACCAGAAGCGGGTCAACATCATGCCGACGATTCCCGCCGCCGCGATCAGGATCCAGACGATCTTGTCCTTCGGGACCAGGATGGATTTCGGCGAGAAGGTGGGAAGACGACTGACCATGGCCGCGCCGACCAGCGCGATATAGACCGCCGGCACCACGGGGATGGACGCCAGGTCGAGAAATCCCTCGAAGGACATGAACGCCGGCAGCAGCATCAGCAGCGCCCCGGCGGGGGCCGGCACGCCGATGAAATGGGTGCTTTTCTTCACGCCGGGATCGGGCTCGGCGTCCTGCATCACGTTGAACCGCGCCAGCCGCAGGCAGCAGCAGCTGACATAGACCAGAACGAAGATCCAGCCGATGTCGGGTGCGCCGCGCAGCAGGTACTGGAATGACAGCAGCGCAGGCGCGACGCCGAAATTCAGAAAATCGGACAGCGAGTCAAGCTCGGCCCCGATATCGCTGGTGGCCTTCATGCGTCGCGCAATCTGGCCGTCCAGCCCGTCCAGCAGGGCGGCGAGGATGATCAGCCCGGCGGCCGCCTCGTAGCGTTCGGCAAAGACGAAGCGAATGGCGGTCAGCCCCGCGAACAGGCCCAGCATCGTGATGATGTTGGGCAAAAGGTTCAGAAACGGTAGCTTTTCAGGAACCTTGCGGCGCTTTTGTCTGTCGATCAACGCTTCATCCCCTTGCGCGCCGGCTCTGCCGAGGCGGTATCGGCGATCACCGTCTCGCCCGCGATGGTGGATTGGCCGATCGCGACCAGCGGCGCCACGCCGTCAGGCAGATACACGTCGAGCCTCGAGCCGAAGCGGATCATCCCGAACCGCTGGCCGGTCGAAAGTTCCGTGCCGGTGTCCACCTCGCACAGGATGCGCCGCGCGACGAGGCCGGCGATCTGCACGACGGCCAGTTTCCGACCGTCGGCCATGCGGATCGCCAGACCATTGCGCTCGTTGTCGGCGCTGGCCTTGTCGAGGGAGGCGTTGAAAAACTTGCCGGGGCGATAGGCGATCCTTTCGACCGTGCCCGCGACGGGGCATCGGTTCACATGGCAGTTGAACACGTTCATGAACACGCTGACCCGCGTCATCGCCGCGGTGCCCATCTCCAGTTCGGCCGGGGGTGCGGCCGGCTCGATCATCGACACGATCCCGTCCGCCGGGCTGACGATCAGACCGTCGCGGGTCGGGGTGACACGCTCAGGGTCGCGGAAGAAGTAATAGCACCAGACCGTCAGGCCGACACCGATCCATCCCAGAATCGTGGAAAGGAAGAACAGAGCAATCGTGACCACCGCGAAAATGGCGACGAAGCGGAAGCCCTCGCGGTGCATCGGCTTGATGAATGTCGCCAGCATGTTCATTCGGCTCGGCTCCGAGTCTGGTGTTCAGGGTCTCCGGTGCCGGCCGCACGGCCCGGCGACAGATGCGCGCAGGATGTCGCCATGCGCGGCCACGGACCCGCAGCCCCGAAAGCCCTTTTGTGCAGGGCGCGGTATCGGGCATTGCGATGTGAAACGCAAGCCATGCCGGCAGCGATGCGCCGATGCCGCGGACACTTGCCGGATTGCGTGACCTATCTTTACCATATCTCCCGTGTCACGCTGAAACGCGCTGCAAGGCGGCGGCGGGCCCGGAATCGGCCGGAGTGCGAAAATGACGGATGCGGCTGAAAAGACGGAAGACCCGACCAACTCCGGCAACGGCGTGGAACCCGACGCGCGGGTCGTACGGATTTCGGGCCAGATGGTTGAAATGCGCGTGCCGGGCCAGGCGCCGCGGGCGGGCGATCTGTTCATCGGCATCGACGACACGGATCTGCGGGTCGAGATCGCCACATTGCCCGGTGACGGGCTGGCGCGCGGCCTGCTGCTGTCCGGCGCACGGCCGGTCACGCTGGGCG
>JBAVQZ010000192.1:0-7648 GCA_049694515.1 Paracoccaceae bacterium
CACCGGCCCCGCCAACGGGCCGCGTCCCACCTCGTCCACGCCCACGATGCAGCGGCTGCCACGCGCAAGGGCGGCCTGTTCGCGGGTGAAATCGGGACGCGGCACGGACATGGCGCCAGATCACCCGATCCCGCCCCGGCGGGCAAGCCCAAATCGCCGTACGGTCCGCCCTGCCGGGGAATCTGCAATGATTACTGTCAATGCACGCCATGCGTGTTGGATGGATGATGAAAGAGCCGATCAGCGGCCGACCGGAAATGCCGGCATTAGAAATTCGGCATCGGTGAAACAGGAAGGACAAACTTATGAATACCGTCGGAATTAGGACAATTGTCGTGGTGGCCGCCCTTGGCCTGGGCACGGGCGCCGCGCTCGCGCAAGAGGACGCGGGCAAGGCCGAATACATGAACGCCTGCGCCGGCTGCCACGGTGAATCCGCGATGGGCAACGGCCCGCTCTCTTCATTGATGAACATCCCGGTGCCGGACCTGACGGGCCTCAAGGCCCGCAACGACGGCGTCTTTCCGATGCTCGACGTGATCCACACGATCGACGGACGCATGCAGGCCGAGGCCCATGGCGGGCCGATGCCGATCTGGGGGGACCGGTTCAAGGCGCATATGACCACGGAGATGGACGAGTATGGCGGCGAGATGCGGGTGCGCGGACGTATCCTGTCGCTCGCCCTTTATCTCGACTCGATCCAGAAGTGACGCGGGCCGCGCGGCAGCGCGGTGCGGGGATCGCAGACCGGCCTTTCCGTCCTGCCAAGCAGGGCGGGCGGGCGTGTTGCGCCGCCGTGGCGCCCGGCCCCGCCTCAACTCGGTGTGAGCGCACATCATCGTGTTGAGGACGTGATTTTTCAGCGTGTTATCGACGCCCCTACGTCAAAGTGTCGCATCCCGCGGCACCTGATGAACGGGAGCTAGAGATGAAACAGCTAATGATTGGACTCGCGATTGCCGGAATGGCCGGAGGCTTCGGCATCGCGGCGCAGGCGGCAAGTCACGGCATGGATTACAGCCAGATGACCTGCGCCGAATTCACCGCGATGGACGCGGAGGCCCAGATGAACGCCGTGAAGGGGATGCAGATGGCGTCCGACGACATGTCCAGCGACAACATGGCGTCGGACAACATGGAATCGGACAGCATGGCGTCGGACGACATGGCGATGCAGGACAGCGCCGCAGCGATCGTGGCAGCCTGCGAGGGCAACCCCGACATGATGGCGATGGACGCCATGATGGCCGGCATGGACAACTGACCCGTCGGAGCCGCCGGCGCGGCCCCGACGGGGCGGCGCCGGCGGACGTCCCCAAGAGGCATTTCAGCAGAAGGGCGCGAAAATGGCACTCCGGCCCACAGGCGAGAGTCCCGAACCGAAAGGCGGCGACCTGGTGCGGCGGCACCGGCTTTCGACGCGGCTGTGGCACTGGGTCAACGCCGCGACGCTGCTTATCCTGCTGATGAGCGGGCTGATGATCTTCAATGCCCATCCCCGGCTTTACTGGGGCCAGTATGGCGCGAACCTGGATCCCGCATGGCTGGAGATCGGCGCACGCGGGGATGAGGGCTATCTGCATGTGGCCGGGCTGGATGTGACCACCACGGGCGTCCTGGGCCGCTGGCGGGACAGCGCGGGCCAATACCGCAACCGTGCCTTTCCCGGTTGGGCGACCATCCCCTCGGGCTACAATCTGGCGCTTGCGCGGCGCTGGCACCTGACCTTCGCCTGGCTGCTGGCGGCGGGGATCGTTTCCTACATCCTGTGGAGCTTCGTCAACGGGCATATCCGGCGCGACGTTCTTCCGAAACGGGCCGAGATGCGCCCGTCGCATGTCTGGCACGACATCCGGCAGCACGCGGCCCTGAATTTTCCCAAAGGCGCCGACGCGCTGTCCTACAACATCCTGCAAAAAGCCAGCTACCTGGGCGTGATCTTCGTGCTGATCCCGGCGATGGTACTCAGCGGCCTGACCATGTCGCCGTCGATGGACGCGACCTGGCCCTGGCTGCTTGACCTGTTCGGCGGGCGGCAGTCGGCGCGCTCGATCCATTTCATAACCGCCACGCTTCTGGTGGCCTTCGTCGTGGTGCATCTGCTGATGGTGGTGCTGGCCGGGCCGTTCAACGAAATACGCTCGATGATCACCGGGTATTTCCGCCTTCCGGGGGAGAGACGCTGATGGCCCGCCACATCACACGCCGCCGGCTGCTGACGGGACTCGGCATCGGCACGCCCGCGCTGCTCCTGGGCTGCGACCGTCTCGGCGCAAGCCCGAGCTTTCGCAACATTGTGCTGTCGTCGGGCGAATGGCTGTCCTACCGGATACACCGGTTGATCGGATCGGACGCGCTGGCGCGGGAATACGACCCGTCCGAGATGTCGCCGGTCTTCCGGACCAACGGCAATACGCAGCCGGCCTCGGCCGCGTATCGCCGCCACCAGGCCGAGGGCTTCGCCAACTGGACGCTGAAGGTCGGCGGCATGGTCGCGTCCCCGGGCAGCTTTTCCCTGAGCGACCTGAAAGCGCTTCCCGCGCGCAGCCAGATCACCCGTCACGACTGCGTCGAGGGGTGGAGCGCCATCGGGAAATGGACCGGCGTGCAATTGGGCGCGCTGCTGGACGAGGTAAAACTTCAGCCCGGCGCGCGATATATCGTGTTCCACTGCGCCGACGATTTCCGCGGCCAAGGCTATTATGAAAGCATCGACCTGGCCGACGCCTTCCATCCCCAGACGATCCTTGCCTATGGCATGAATGACGGCCGGCTGCCGGTGGGCCACGGCGCGCCGATCCGCCTGCGGGTGGAGCGCCAGCTCGGTTACAAGCAGGCCAAGTTCGTCTTCGCGGTAGAGGCCGTCGCCGCGTTGGCGCCGATCCGCGGCGGGCGCGGCGGGTACTGGGAGGACGTTGCGTTCTATGACTGGTATGCCGGCATCTGATCCGGACCCGCGCCGCGCCGTGCCCAGGGCAGCGCCCACACCGCCGGCTCTTCATGCCACGCCCCCCGGACGATCATCTTGTCAGGTCACTCCCGCTCCACCCGGCCGCGCAGGGCCTTGACCTCGCCGCGCTCCTTCTTGGCCTTCAGCCGGCGTTTCTTCGCGCCCAGGGTGGGGCGCGTCGGGATACGGCGCTTGGGCTTCTCGGTTGCGCGGCGCACCAGATCGGCCAACCGCTCGCGCGCGATCTCGCGGTTGCGGGGCTGGCTGCGCGTCTCGTCGCACTGGATCAGCACGGCGCCGTCCTTGGTCCAGCGCCGCCCGGCCAGCCGCCTCAGCCGCGCCTTCACCGGACCGGGCAGGTTCGGGCTCCGCTCAGCCTCGAATCGCAGATCGACCGCCGTGCTGACCTTGTTCACGTTCTGCCCGCCGGGGCCGGAGGCGCGCGAGAATACCTCGGTCAGTTCCCAGTCCTCGATCGCTATGTCATCGGTGATCCGCAGCATGGGCGGACCCTACACCGCGCCTCGAGACAGAGAAAGGGCCGCCGATATGGCGACCCTTCCGAGTTTCTTGGGAGATGGGCCAGTTAGAGCCTGGGCCCAATCAGGGATGTTCTGCCTTCAGGACTGCCTTCCGGCAACGGCCCCCCTGACTGTCCGGACACCTCTCTCCAATATCACTCTAGACACTGGACCACCTCCTTTCTGCTGTTGCCGTTGAAGTCAGACTGCCACAGATTTTGTGTTTGTCAAAAACTTTTACGCTACCCGTGCCACCATTCGGCCCACGATGATGCGGAACGGCACAAGCGCCACCAGCGCCAGCGACAGTTTCACAAGCCAGTCGGCCGTGGCCAGCGACACCCAGAGCGGCACCATCGGCCCGACGCCCAGAAGCGGCAGCATCTCGGTGGCCCAGCCGACATCGTTGGATGGCTCCAGGAAGGTGAAGAAGGCGGAAAAGGCGATGGAAAAGAACACCGCCGTATCGACCGACGACCCGACAAGCGTGGAGGCCAGCGGTGCGCGCCACCAGCTGCCCTCGCGCAGGCGGTCGAAGATCGCCACGTCCAGCGATTGCGCCAGCAGGAAGGCCAGCCCCGAGCCCATGGCGATGCGAAGCGTCACCAGCGGTCCGTATTCGCCCGAAATCTGCGTGCCGATGAACGAGCAGATGACCCCGACGACGAATCCGGCCAGCACGACCTTTCGCGCGGGCCCCACGCCGTAGACGCGGTTCATCACGTCGGTCACCAGAAAGGCAAAGGGATAGGTGAAGGCGCCCCAGGTCAGCCATTGGCCGAACAGGAACTGCACCAGAATGTTGGAGGCCACGACGATGGCCGCCATGGCGATCACGCCGGGAACTATCTTTCGGGTCATGTTCCATCCGTTTTTACAAGGTTGCGGAGACTTGGCCCGCCACCCCGGCGGACGCGCCCGCTTACCGCCCCCGGCTGACGGAATCAAGTCCTTCGGGCAGGCGGAACTCGACGAACTCGGTCTTCTGGAAGACCATGAAATTGTCGTCCGAGATCATCGTCAGCCGGATCGCGCCGGCAGCGTCGCGCCACACCGCGATCCCTTCGAGGTTGTCGAACCGGCCCGTCGGCGTGCTCAGAAGCACCTCTTCGCCGGTCAGGCCGCGATCGGTGACGGTGAAGCGCCGCACCCGGCTGCGAAAGCCGAAGACCCCGCGGAAGTCCCGCTCGAGCAGGTAAAGCTTCCCGTCCGGGCCGAAATCGGCGCCAACCGCCAGGAAATCCCCGCGCCGCGGCAGCGTGAAGGGCTGCGTCCAGGCGCCGTCACGGAAACGGTAGACGGGAAAAGGCCAGTCCGCGCGGCCCGATTTCTCGGGCATGGTGTAAAGGGTGCCGTCGGGTGTCACGGCCAGCGCCTCGAGCGAGGAATTCGATTGCATCGCGCGGAAGTCCACATGCTGCGGCATGCCTTGCGCCGCGCCGCCGGGCGTTGCGTAGGACCAGACGCGGTGGACGCGCTCGAACGACACGAAAAGCCGCCCGTCGGGCCGGATTGCCAGGCCCTCGGAATCGCTGAGAGGTTCGCTCAGCGCGCCGCCCCGCCTGTTCTTCAGCGGGCCGAGGGACAGGTCGCGCAACCCGGTGATCCGACCGCCCTGACGCAGGAAATGCCCGGCCACGACCGAACCGTGGTCGGAAATGGCCGTGAAGGCGCTGCCATCGGCCGTCACCTCCAGGCCAGACAACCCGCCGAAGGCGGGGTCGTCGATCGACCATACGAATTCGCCGGCAAATTCGGCGGGGCCGGTTTCGGGCGTGGCCGGGGCAAGCCCCGTCAGCGCGACGAAGACAATGCCGATCAGCGCGAGGCAAGTACGTTTGCGCATTGCGACGGCAAGTCCTCCATCGTGTAATCGCGGGCGCCGCGCTTTTTCGGGGCGGGCTTGGCCGGCTTGGTCGTCTTGGGCGGATTCAGGAAGTCGGTCACCCACCAGTTCAGCGTCCCGTCACAACCGTTGCCGCCCTTTGAAAGTTCCGCAACGGTGGGCCGCTGCGTCTTGCAGGCCGACGCGCCGGGCGGGCATTTCAGCCGCACGTGGAAATGCGTGGTATGCCCGAAATAGGGCCGGATCTTCTGAAGCCAGGGCGTATCGGCGCGGGTGGCGGTCTTGCACATCAGCACCTTGACCGGCGGGGTCACGAAGATGCGGTCCACCGCCGGATCCGAGGCGGCGGCCTTGAGGATCTGGTAATGCGCCCGCGTGAAATTGCCGTTCACATGCTTGCCGTCCTTCGCGCGCACGCTGACCGAGCTGATCTTCTCGCGCGCGGCGCGGGAAAGGTTCAGCCGCTGGGGCGGCAGCATCCAGATATCGGCATCCAGGCCGATCTGGTGCGAGGCATGGCCGCTGGTCATCGGCCCGCCGCGCGGCTGGCTGATGTCGCCGATATACAACCCCGGCCAGCCGAAACGCGTGGCCTGCGCGCTCAGCCGTTCGAGGAAGTCGATCATCTCGGGCTGAGCCCAGTTGCGGTTGCGGCTCAACCGCATCGCCTGCCATGTCGGCCCGGTCTCGGGCAGTTCCTCCAGCCCCGCGGCACAGCCCTTGGCATAGCTTCCGATGGGTTGCGGCGCCTGTTGCGAAGGATGTTCCTTCGCGCCGAAAAGCCGGTTGGCCTTCTGCTGCGCAAGCGCGGGCAGCGCCAGCCCGAAGATCAGGAGAAAGGAGAAGAGGGTGCGGACCATTGTTCTGCTCGACTGCCGTCTGGTTTGACCCACCATAGCAGGAAAAGCCCGATCAGAAAAAGCGCGATCAGCGGGGTGATGCCCATCTGCTGACTGCCCGACAGATGGGTGGCCACGGCGATGGAAAGCGGCGCGATGAACGAGGTCGCCTTGCCCGCCAGCGCGTAGAGCCCGAACGCCTCGGTCACCCGCTCGGGGTTGGCCTGGCGCACCATCATCGTGCGGCTGGCCGATTGCAGCGCGCCACCGGCCGCGCCGATCAGCCCGCCCACCAAGTAGAAGGCTATATCAGGCAGGCGCGAGCCGTCCGCCACCGGCACGCCCAGCACCGAACCGCGCGAGACGAACAGCAGGCTGACCGCGACGCAGGTCAGCACCACCACGCAGAAGGCGATAACCGGCTTGGGGCCGAAGCGCGCATCGGCATGTCCGCCGATCCAGGCGAACAATGCGCCGGTCAGCGCGGCGAGAACGCCAAAGATGCCGACATCGACCACGCTCCAGCCCAGGACGCCCGCGGCATAGATCCCGCCGAAGACATACATCCCGTTCAGCGCGTCGCGATAGAACATCGACGAGCCGAGATAGGCGAACAGGCTCCGGTTCGACGGCAGGTGGCGCAGCGTCAGGCGCAACTCCGGCAGGGCCGAGGCCACGGCCTGCCGGATCGAAAGCGCGGCGGGCTCGCGCGGTTCGCGCACCCACAGGAAGAATGGGATCATGAACAGGGCGAACCAGATCGCGGTGAACGGGCCGACCGCCCGCGTGCCCTCGCGCAGCGCAGCGTCCAGCCCCAGGACCGGGGCGATGCCGATCAGCGTGCGGCCCGTGGCGCCGCTTTCGGCGAAGAAGGCCAGCATGACGATCAGCGCCAGCACCCCGCCGAGATAACCGAACGCCCAGCCCGACCCCGAGATGCGTCCGATCTCCTGCTCGGTGCCCAGCCCCGGCAGCATGGCGTTGGTAAAGATCGTCGCGAACTCCATCCCCACCAGCCCGATCGCGAAGGAGAGCAGCACCAGCCAGAGGTGGAAATCGCCCGGCGCGGCCCACCACAGCCCCCAGGCCCCGGCGACATAGAAGGCCGAGAAGACCCAGATGAAGCGCATCCGTCCGCCCGCGCGGTCTGCGATTGCGCCCAGCAGAGGCGCCAGCAGCGCGATGACCAGCCCCGCCGCGCCGACGCCATAGCCCCATGCCGCCTGCGCGGTGGTCCCGTCGCCCAGCATGTCCTTGACATAGGGCGCGAATATGAAGGTCAGAAGCAGGGTATTATAGGGCTGGCTGGCCCAATCGAAGAAGAACCAGCCCCAGATGCGCCGCCGTGCAGAAACCTGCGCCATCGCGTTTCCCTTCCCCGTTCAGCGGCGATAAGACCGGGAAAATGCCGCGCGTGCAAGGGGCGCCGCCGCTCAGCCCTCGGGCGGCCAGGGGCGCTGCGCCTCGGCCTCGATCCAGGCCGCGATCC
>JBAVQZ010000193.1:0-7952 GCA_049694515.1 Paracoccaceae bacterium
AGAGAGGCATAGACGATCGCCGAGAACACGCCGGGAATGAATCCCGCCAGAAGAAGCTTGCCGACGTCCTGTTCGACGATGATGGCATAGATCACGAGGATCGCCGAGGGCGGGATCAGCGAGGCCAGCGTGCCGCCCGCCGCCACGACGCCCGCGGCGAAGCGCTTGTCGTAACCCACCTTCAGCATCTCGGGGATGGCGATGCGGGCGAACACGGCGGCGGTCGCGACGCTGGCACCCGAGACCGCCGCGAAGCCCGCCGTGGCGAATACGGTGGAAACCGCCAGCCCGCCGGGCAGCCAGCCCACCCAGCGCTTCGCCGCCTCGAACAGAGCCTTGGTCAGCCCCGCGTAATAGGCCAGGTAGCCGATCAGGATGAAGGTCGGGATCAGGCTCAACGCCTGGCTGGCGACCTTGGAGTGCGGCACCTGGCCCGCGGTCTTGACCGCCACGCTCAGCGCCCAGAGGAATTCGTCGCCCGCATAGCCCTTCTTGGCCCAGAATATCCAGATCAGCCCGATCACGCCCGCTAGCGCCGCGGCGAAGGCCACGCGCATTCCCAGCAGCACCAGCACCAGAAGGACGACGGTGACGCAGATTCCGATATCTATGGGACTCATTCGGCGTCCCCCCGGCCCGAAACGGTTTCGGCCTCGGCGGCGGCCTGTTCGGCCGCGCTTTGTACCAGCGGCACCGCCACCGGCTCCACCAGGCCCAGCAGGAAGGCGCGCCCGTAGCCCCAGAGCTGCAGGACCAGCCGCAGGCACAGAACCGAGAAGGCGACCGGCACCAGCAGCTTCGCCGGCCAGAGCGGCAGCGCAATGTCCATCGAGCTGTCGCGGCTCCACAGCGGGGCATTGAAATCGAAACTGCGCAGGAAATGCGAATAGCTGCCCCAGACCAGAAGGATCATCAGCACAAGGATGGCGAATGTCGTGACGAACTCGGCCGCCCAGAGCACACGGCCTTTCAGCGCGCCGACGACCATGTCCATGCGGATATGCCCGCCCAGCCGCTGGGTAAAGGCGATGCCCATGAAGGCGATCAGCGGCATCGCCTGCTGGATCCAGTCCACATAGCCCGGCACCGGCTGGTTGAGGAAATTGCGCCCGCCAACGGAAACCACGGCCAGGATCATCAGGCCGAACACCGCGAGTCCGCTGATCAGCGCGAGGAAACTTTCCAGCCGGAACAGCGCCCGGTCCAGACGGCTGAGCAGGCTGTCATCCTCCAGAATGGCGGCATGGCCGGCCATTTGGCACCTCGTCTTTGTCTTGTCGCTTTGGGAAAGGCGCCGCGCCCCCGGGTCAGGGGCGCGGCTTTGGCGTTAGCTCGTCTCGTCGATCATGTTCGTGACGAAATCATAGAGCTTCTGCGCCGGCAGGCCACGCGCCGTGTTGTCCTCGATCCACTGCTGGGCGACCGGACCAGCGGCGGATTCGCGGAAATTGGCGATCTCCTCGTCGGAATAGGTGATCCTCTCGATCCCCCGCTCGTCCAGCGCCGGGCCCCATTTCGACATCGTGTTGTTGTTGTAGAAGTCGATGTAATAATCCAGCGACTCGTCGACCGAACCCATCAGCGCCTCGCGCTCGGCTTCGGTCAGCGCGTTCAGCGCATCGGTGTTGACCACAACGGGGCAGTTCACCGTGCCCGGGTTCAGGTTGGTCGTCCACCACTCGCCCGTCTCGATGGTGCCGAAGGCCATGTGGGCATGCGGCGCGAAGGACACCGCCGTCACCACGCCGCTGTCCAGAGCCTGGCGCACCTCGGTGGCCGACATCGAGGCCGGGACTGCGCCGACCATCTCCATCGCCTGGCCGATGCCGCCGGTGGCGCGAACGGCCATGCCGTCGAAATCCGCCAGTTTCTTCGGCGCGGGGCCGACGCCCACGAAATTGTATTGCGGCAGCGGCGAGGGCATCAGCAGCGTCGCGTTCCAGCGCGCCAGGTCCTTGACCACCGAGGGCTGCTTGTAGAGGGCCTGGCTGATCTCGCGCTCCTGTTCCAGGCTGCTGACACCCAGGAAAGGCAGCTCCAGAACGGTGATCGAGGGGTTCTTGTCGCGGTGATAGCCGGCGCAGAACTGCGCCATCTCGAAGGCGCCGATCGAGATACCGTCGAGGTTCTCGGTGTTCTTCGAAAGTCCGCCGTAAGAGATGTTGAGGGTGAATTCGCCGTCGGTCTTGGCGCTGACCAGCTCGGCCAGCTTCTCGACATGCTCGGTGAAGGCGCGGCGCTTGCCCCAGAGCGAGACATTCCATTCGGTCGCCATCGCCTCGGTCGCGAAGGCAAGGCCCAGCGTGGCGATTGCGGCGGTTCCCAGCAGTCTTTTCATGATCGTCCTCCCGTTTTTGTGATTGCCCATGAGCTTACCGGGGTGGGGCAACGGGTAAAGGGAAAAAATTGACCTTGTCACCAAAGCACCGGAAAGTAGCCGGAAACAAAGGAGGATTCGGCGATGGCGGCACCTGTGAACGGATTGAAGGCGGCCCTGGCCGAAGGGCACTTGCAGATCGGGTTGTGGCTCGGCATGGGTTCGACCGTCGCGGCCGAGATCGCCGCCGGGGCCGGTTTCGACTGGTGCCTGGTGGATGGCGAGCACGCGCCCTATGACATCACGACGATCCGCGATCAGCTGGTGGCGATGGCCGGGCGCGGGGCGCAGCCGGTGGTTCGCGTGCCGGTCGGCAAGGACTGGGTCATCAAGCAGGTGTTGGATCTGGGGGTGCAAAGCCTGCTTGTGCCAATGGTGAACAGCGCCGATCAGGCCCGCGAAATGGTGCGGGCGACCCGCTACCCGCCCGAGGGCGTGCGCGGCGTCGGGGCGGCGCTGGCGCGGGCGTCCGATTACAGCGGTGTGAGCGATTACACCACCACCGCGAACGACCAGATCTGCCTGATCGTGCAGGCCGAAAGCCGCGCGGCGCTGGACAATCTGGATGCCATTGCCGGGGTGGAGGGGGTCGACGCCGTTTTCATCGGCCCGGCGGACCTGTCGGCCGACATGGGCTTTGCGGGCCAACCCGGCGCGCCCGAGGTGGTGGCCGCGATCGAGAACGCAATCGCGCGCATTCGCAAGGCGGGCAAGGCGGCCGGGATCATCACATTCGATAAGGCCGAGATCGCCCGCTATGCCGGGCTTGGCGTGACGTTCCTTGGCGTGGGCGGCGATTCGACGGTGCTTGCCGCGGCGCTGCGCGGATTGGCGGGCGAGGCGCGGAAAGCGGCAAGATAGGCGCGGGAGCGGCGCAGCCGACAGCGCAAGAACGTTCCCGCGGGGCCGCCCGCTTGTCCGGAGGGGAAGCGCGCCTAGATTGAACGAAGGGGCGCGCGATGCCCCGTCGTCTTTCCGCAGCCAATGGAGAACGCACATGAAGGCCGCAGCGATCGTTTTCACCTGCGTCGCCCTTGTGGCGCCCGCTGCCGGGGCGCAATCCCAGCTTGCGCGTTCGGTAATGCACGATCTGCGATTGGCCGGCGTGTCCGATGCCTGCATCGCGCGGCTGGGCACACATGACTTCGCCCGGATCAAGGGGATCAGAGATGCCGCGCAAGTCCGCGACGGAGACAAGCGTCAGCGCATAAAATTCGTGGCGGAACAGGCCTGTGGCGAGACACGCTCGATCATTCGCGACATTTTCACCCCGCCGCCCGGGCGTGGAAGATGAAGCCCAGAGTGTTCATCAGCAGTTGGGCGGCCAGGATCGCGGTCGAATCCGACGGGTCGTAATCCGGCGCCACCTCGACCAGGTCCAGCCCGATGATCTCGTGGCGCCGTGCAAGCCCCTGCATCAGTTCCAGCACCTCGTAGTAGAGGAACCCGCCGTGGCTTGGCGTGCCGGTGCCCGGCGCGATCGACGGGCAGAAGGCGTCGATGTCGATGGTGACATAGACCCGCGCACCTTCCGGAATACGATTTAACAGCGCGTCGGTGCCCAACCGCCGGGCCTGCCGCACCGAAAGAATGTCCGCGCCCATGGCGCGCGCCGCGTCGTACCCCTCTTTCGCAGTGGAAGAGACGTTGCGGATACCGACCTGCGTCAGCCCGGTGACATAGGGTTTTTCCGCCGCGCGGCGCATCGGGTTGCCGTGGCCGTGCCGTACGCCGTGGCGTTCGTCCACGAAATCCAGATGCGCGTCGATCTGCACCAGATGAAAGTCGCCCTGATCGTCGAAGGCGCGGATCGCAGGGATGTTCACCGAATGATCGCCGCCGATCAGCACGGGCAGGGCACCTGCCGCCAGCGCGGCGCGCAGGCCCGTCTCGATGCCGGCGTGGCTGGCCTCGGTATCGGTATGCACGATGTCGGCGTCGCCCATGTCGACGATCCGCACGTCGGGACCCAAGTAGGTCACGTCGTCCTCGTGGTCGTAGGCGCCGGCGTGGCCAAAGGAGAAAAGCGTGCTGGCCTCGCGCACCGCCCGCGGGCCGAACCGCGCGCCGGGGCGGTATTGCGTGCCGCAATCGAAGGGCGCGCCCAGAATCGCGGCCTCGGCCTCAATCCGCGTCCAGTCCTGCACATAGGGGCGCTTGCCGAAGGTGGCGATCCCCACGAAGGGCAGGTTCAGCCGCCCGCTGTCATAGCCATGACCTTGCATTCGCCGATCTCCTCCGGTTTGCCTCAGCATGGGCAAGAGGCGCGGCCGGGGCAAGCCCGTGCTGCGACGTTGCGGCCTCTCGTCATTCCGGGCACGGGGGGGCAATCTGCGGCCAATGCGGGACGGAGCGCGCGATGCTGAAACCGACACCCAGGGCAAAGTTCGGCGAGGCAACGCCGCCCGCGATCTTTCCACCGATCTTCGGGCTGCTGGGGCTGGGCCTGGCCTGGCGGGCGGCGGTGGATGTGTTCGATGTGCCGCCCGGCGTGGCGCAGTTCATCCTCGGGGCGGTGACCCTGCTTTTTCTCTTCAGTCTGGTGGCTTACACCCGAAAGGTCATCCGCCGTCCCGGCGTCGTGGCCGAGGATCTGCGCGTTCTTCCGGGGCTCGCCGGTCTGGCGGCGATGGTACTGGCGGTGTATCTGCTGGCCGCCGCGCTGCTGCCGCTGAGCACGGCGGCGGCTCGGGTGGCGCTGTTCGCCGGGGCCGCACTGCACCTGGGATTGTTCACGCTGGTGCTGCACGGACTGGCGACCGGGCCGGCAGCGCAGCGGCAGGTGACGCCGGTGTGGCACCTGACCTTCGCGGGCATCATCTTCGCGCCCGTGGCGGCGGTACCGCTGGGCTATCAGGCCGCGTCGCTGGTCATACTCTATGCCGCGGGAGGCATCGCCGTGCCGATCTGGGCGGCGAGCCTCGTGCAACTCGCCCGCCGCGACCCGCCGCCGCCGCTGCGTCCTCTGCTGGCCATTCACCTGGCCCCGGCCAGCCTTCTGGGCAGCGTTGCGCTGATTCTGGGGCATGAACGCCTCGCCACCGGCTGCGCCTGGTTTGCAGGGCTGATCCTGGCGGCGCTGCTGATCCGGGCGCGCTATGTGACCGTCACCGGGTTCAACCCGCTCTGGGGGGCATTCACCTTTCCGCTGGCCGCTTTCGCGACGCTGATGCTGCACCTCGCAGCGGCCGGGCAGGGCGAAGGCTATCGCGTCGTCGGCGCGGTGGCGCTGGTGGCGGGCACGCTGATCATCCCGGCGATCGCGGTGAAGGTGATGAAGGGCTGGGCCAAGGGCGATCTCGCGGCGAAAACCAACGCCGCGCGGGCCTGAACCGCGCATTGGGGCTTTTCATTCCTGCGCCGGCGTGAAATAGGGAAGCGCCAAACGAAAACTCCCAAGGAGCCCCCCATGGAGATTCGCGAGGCCCTCACCTTTGACGACGTTCTGCTGGTTCCAGCGGCCAGTTCCGTGTTGCCCAACACGGCGGACACCACCACCCATGTCACCAAGGCGATCCGGCTGAACATCCCGCTGATCAGTTCGGCGATGGACACGGTGACCGAGGGGCGCATGGCCATCGCAATGGCCCAGGTCGGCGGCATGGGGGTGATCCACCGCAATTTGACCGTGGACCAGCAGCAGGACGAGGTGCGCCACGTCAAGCGGTTCGAGAGCGGCATCGTCTACAAGCCGATCACCCTGCGCCCCGACCAGACGCTGGCCGACGCCAAGAAACTGGCCGAGAAATACTCCATCACCGGCTTTCCCGTCGTCGACGAAAAGGGCCGGGTGGTGGGCATCGTCACCAACCGAGACATGCGCTTCGCCTCGGACGACGCGACGCCGGTGCGGGTGATGATGACCTCGGACAACCTTGCCGTGCTGACCGAACCCGCCGACCGGGACGAGGCGCTGAGCCTGATGAAGGCGCGCCGCATCGAGAAGCTGCTGGTCACAAACAAGCAGGGCAAGCTGACCGGCCTCCTGACGCTGAAGGATACCGAAAAGGCGGTGCTCAACCCTCAGGCCTGCAAGGACGAGCTGGGCCGGCTGCGCGTGGCTGCGGCCACCACCGTGGGCGATGCGGGATTCCAGCGCTCAGAGGCGCTTATCGACGCAGGCTGCGACCTGATCGTGGTCGATACCGCGCATGGCCATTCCGAGGGCGTGGCGCAGGCGGTCGAGCGGATCAAGAAGCTGTCGAACTCGGTCCAGGTTCTGGCCGGCAATGTCGCTACGGCCGAGGCCACCCGTGCGCTGATCGGCGCCGGCGCCGACGGGGTCAAGGTCGGGATCGGGCCCGGCTCGATCTGCACCACGCGGATGGTCGCGGGCGTCGGCGTGCCGCAGCTGACCGCGGTGATGGATTGTGCCGCCGCGGCGCGCGAAAGCGGCGTGCCGGTGATCGCCGACGGCGGCATCAAGTTCTCGGGCGATTTCGCCAAGGCGATCGCCGCCGGGGCCTCCTGCGCGATGGTGGGCAGCATGCTTGCCGGAACCGACGAAAGTCCCGGCGAGGTGATCCTCTATCAGGGTCGTTCGTTCAAGTCCTATCGCGGGATGGGAAGCCTGGGCGCGATGGCGCGCGGCTCGGCCGACCGGTATTTCCAGAAGGACGCGGCCACAGACAAGCTGGTGCCCGAGGGGATCGAGGGGCAGGTACCCTACAAGGGGACGGCCAACGCGGTGATCCATCAACTGGTGGGCGGCCTGCGCGCAGCGATGGGCTATACCGGCAACGCCACTGTCGAGGAGATGCGCACCAAAAGCGGCTTCGTGCGGATCACCGGCGCGGGGCTGAAGGAAAGCCACGTCCACGACGTGCAGATTACCCGGGAAAGCCCGAATTACCGGCTGGTATGACAATGGGCCACGGCATTTCCGGAGTCGTCTGAAATATCCGGAAGGGTCAGACCGGACCGAAACGGATCGCCGGCGAGGATGCGGAATGGATGCGGTGCCGCCGCGGCTGCATCCATTTCGTCGGGGTGTTGAAGTTTCACTTTATGCGCGTTTCAGGCTCCATGTTATCCGGCCTGGAACCCATCGGCGTTCTCCGGGCCTTGTGAAGCGCTTGCCGTGCAGGGAGTCCGAACCGCCGCCGACCTGAAGGTCTAGGACAGCACGGGTCGCGCCGCGAGATCGCGCAGGATCGGGCAGTCCGGACGATCGTCGCCGGCACAGGCCTCGACCAGGTGCGACAGGGTGCTGCGCATCTCGGACAGTTCGCGAAGCTTTTCGTCGATATGGCCCAGGTGCCGTTCGGCCAGCTTCTTGACATCCGCGCTGGCGCGGGAGCGGTCCTCGTAGAGCGTCAGCAGGGTGCGGCAGTCGTCGATGGTGAAGCCGAGCGACCGGGCGCGCCCCAGGAAGGCCAGCTTGTGAAGGTCGTTCTCACCGAAGTCGCGATAGCCGTTCGCCGTGCGTTCGGGCGCGATCAGGCCGATATCCTCGTAATAACGGATCGTCTTGGCGGGCAGGCCCGACAGGCGGGCGACCTCTCCGATATTCATGTCATGTCTCCCTACTCGGCCGGGGCGGGCTGCGCCGGGGCCGTGGCGGGCGCGCTGCGCG
>JBAVQZ010000194.1:0-6784 GCA_049694515.1 Paracoccaceae bacterium
GGCCACCCCGAGACCGAGGGCCGCGTTCGCCCACCGGCGCAGGCCAAGCCGCCGAAGCCCCCGAAACCGGCGACGGACGCGCCCGCCAAAGGTACGCGGCAGATCCTCGAGGCGTCCGGCCCGCAGGCCGTGGCCGACTGGATGGCGGCGCAGAAACAGCTTCTGATCACCGACACGACGATGCGCGACGGGCACCAGTCGTTGCTGGCCACGCGCATGCGCTCGATCGACATGATCCGCGTGGCGCCGGCCTATGCCGCCAACCTGCCGCAGCTGTTCAGCGTGGAGTGCTGGGGCGGGGCCACCTTCGACGTGGCCTATCGCTTCCTGCAGGAATGTCCCTGGCAGCGCCTGCGCGACCTTCGCGCGGCGATGCCCAATCTGATGACGCAGATGCTTCTGCGCGCCTCAAACGGGGTGGGGTACACCAACTACCCCGACAACGTGGTGCAAAGCTTCGTCTCGCGCGCCTCGCGCACCGGGGTGGACGTATTCCGGGTGTTCGACAGCCTCAACTGGATCGAGAACATGCGCGTCGCGATGGACGCCGTGATCGAGGCAGAGAAGGTCTGCGAGGGCACGATCTGCTATACCGGCGACATCCTCGACCCCGAGCGGTCAAAGTATGACCTCAAATACTATGTCGGCATGGGCAAGGATTTGCGCGCCGCCGGGGCGCATGTGCTGGGCCTCAAGGACATGGCCGGGCTTCTGAAACCGGCTCAGGCGAAGATGCTGATCACCGCGCTGAAAGAGGAGGTGGGCCTGCCGATCCATTTCCACACGCACGATACCAGCGGGATTTCCGCGGCCACCGTTCTCGCCGCGGCCGAGGCCGGGGCGGACGCGGTGGATGCCGCGATGGACGCGCTGTCGGGCGGCACGTCGCAGCCCTGCCTGGGCTCCATCGTCGAGGCGCTGCGCTATTCCGAGCGTGAAACCGGCCTCGACATCGAGGCGATCCGCGCCATCTCGACCTACTGGGAGGCGGTGCGCCGGCAATACGTGGCCTTCGAAAGCGGGCTGGAGGCGCCCAATTCCGAGGTCTACCTGCACGAAATGCCCGGCGGGCAGTTCACCAACCTCAAGGCCCAGGCCCGCAGCCTGGGGCTGGAGGACCGCTGGCACGAGGTCGCGCAGATGTATGCCGACGTGAACCACATGTTCGGCGACATCGTGAAGGTTACGCCGTCCTCCAAGGTGGTGGGCGACATGGCGCTGATGATGGTCAGCCAGGGCCTGACCCGCGCCCAGGTCGAGGACCCCAAGCACGATGTCTCTTTTCCCGACTCGGTGATCGACATGATGCGCGGCAACCTGGGCCAGCCGCCGGGAGGGTTTCCCAAGAAGATGCTCAAGAAGGTGCTGAAGAGCGAGCCGCCCAACCTGGAGCGGCCTGGCAAGCACCTGGAGCCCGTGGACCTCGACGCGACCCGCAAGGAGGTCGTCGAAAAGCTGGAGGGCGTGGAGATCGACGAGGAGGACCTGAACGGATACCTTATGTATCCCAAGGTGTTCCTGGACTACGCGCGCCGGCACGAGCAATACGGCCCCGTCCGCACCCTTCCCACGCACAGCTTCTTCTACGGGATGGAGCCGGGCGACGAGATCTCGGTCGAGATCGACCCCGGCAAGACGCTGGAGATCCGGATGCAGGCGCAGGGCGAGACCAACGAGGACGGCGACGCCAAGGTGTTCTTCGAGTTGAACGGCCAGCCCCGCGTGATCCGCGTGACCGACCGCAAGGCGAAGGCGACCGTCGCCAAGCGGCCCAAGGCCGAGATCGGCAATGCCAACCATGTCGGCGCGCCGATGCCGGGCGTCGTTGCCTCGGTCGCGGCGACGGCTGGCTCGAAGGTCAAGAAGGGCGATCTGCTGCTGACCATCGAGGCGATGAAGATGGAAACCGGCATCCATGCCGAGCATGATGCGGTGATCAAGTCCGTCCACGTGACCCCGGGCGCTCAGATTGATGCCAAGGATCTGCTGGTGGAGCTGGAGTAGGCAGCCGCGCCTTATCCGGCCGATCGGCAGAACCGCTATGCGACGCGCCGCCCCTGAACCCAGGTTCCGCGCACCGCGGGTGTTCCACCCAGGCGCATCACCCGGATGACGTCCGCGCGCGCGCCGATTTCGATGCGGCCCCGGTCGGACAGGCCGCTGGCGTCGGCCGGCGCCCGCGTCACCGTGGCGATACCGCGCGGCATGTCGCCCCACAGCTCTCCCAGCATGGTTCCCGCCATCAGCAGGGCGGCCGGGACGTAATCGGACGAAACGATGTCCAGAAGATCCAGCTCGGCCAGGTCCCTGGCCGCCACGTTGCCGGAATGCGAGCCACCCCGGATCAGGTTCGGCGCGCCCATCATCACCGCGATGTCCTGCGCGTTGCAGGCCCGCGCGGCCTCGATCGTCGTGGGAAACTCGGCCAGCCGGATTCCATGGGCTGCCGATGTGGCGACATGCGCCTCTGTCGTGTCGTCGTGGCTGGCAAGGATCGCGCCGTAGCGCCGCGCCTCGGCCACCGCCGCCGCCTCGTGCCGCGCGCCCAGCCGTTCGCGCATCTCCTTGAGGATCGCGACATGCTCGCCGAATTCCGCCTCGCTCAGATTGTTCTTGCCCATGACATAGGCCTTGAGCTTGGACAGGTCGCGGAACTGCCGCTGGCCGGGCGTATGATCCATCAGGCTGACGATGCCGATCCGGTCGGCGGGGCCGAAAGCCGCCATCTCTTCGACCAGCGTCTCAGAGCACACCTCGGCGCGCAAATGCAGGAAGTGGCTTATCTTCAGGGCGTTGCGGGCGCGCAGGTCCAGCAGTTCGTCGGCAAGGCCGCGCGCATAGGCGTCGTAGCGCGCCTTGATCGACGGCACCGATCCGACCCGCATCGCGTCGAATACCGTGGTAATTCCCACCCCGGCGAGTTCGGTGTCATGCGCGAGGATGGCGTTGGCATGGGGCCAGTCCACGCGGGGACGCGGCTGGATGTGGCGTTCCAGGTTGTCGGTGTGAAGCTCGATCAGCCCCGGCATCACCAGATCGCCGGCGCAGTCCACCGCCCCCGGCGGAACACTTCGCCCCTGGTCGATTGCCCTTATTACGCCGTCCTCAATCCGCAGCGCGCCGCGCAGCGTCTCTCCGGGCAGGATTAAACTCGCGTTGGCCAGAACCACGGTGTTCATGGATACCTCCTTGAATTTCGCGCCGGGGCCGTCGCGGGAATGGAAGGTTTCAATCGCCGCATTTGCGCGCCTCCGTAGGCCGAAGCTCCGCCAGCATCGCCTGAACGGCGTGTTCCAGCGCGCCGTCATTGCGGATTGCCCGGACCGCCAGCCACTCGGGCAGCGCGAAACCGGCCCGCTCCAGCCGCGCAGCGATCTCCGGTGCCTGTTCGCGCCCGCGCGCGGCCAGCCGTGCGGCCAGCGTCGGGATGGGCGCGGTCACGTGAAGGACGCGCAGCGAGGGATAGCGGGCATGGGCCTCCTGCAACACGCTGCGGGAGCCGTTGAAGATCACGTCGCCGCCGCGGGCGAGCACCCCGTCGATCGTCGCGGGGATCCCGTAGAACAGCCCATGCGCCCGCCACCACAGCGCAAAGCGCCCTTCGGCACGGCGACGCAGGAACTCGGCCTCGCTCACGTCGTCGAACACCTCGCCGCCCGCCTCGGCCGGGCGGGTGATGACACGTCGCACCAGGTGCAGATCCGGGCAGCGGGCATCGACGGCCTCCAGCAGCGTGTCCTTGCCCGCGCCCGAGGGGCCGACCACGGTGAAGAGGCGCCCGTCGGCCATCAGTCGGCCCTCGGGGTGAAGGCGGTCACATCGACCTCGCGGTCGCAGACCCTGGCGCGCGCGGCCCCGTCATGAAATATGCCGACGATCGCCGCGCCGCGCGCCTTGGCCTCTTCGATCAGGCCGAGCACGACCTCGCGGTTCTCGGTGTCGAGGCTGGCCGTGGGCTCGTCCAGCAGCAGGGCAGGGTAGTCATAGACGAAGCCGCGCGCGATGTTCACGCGCTGCTGTTCGCCCCCCGAAAAGGTGGTGGGAGAAATGTCCCAGAGCCGCTGGCGAATGTTCAGCCGCGACAGCAGCGCTCGGGCGGTGGCGAGCGCCGCCTCCCGGTCACGGCCCACGTCCAGCAGCGGGTCGGCCACGACCTCCAGCGTGGGCACACGGGGAACGACCCGCAGGAACTGGCTGACGTAGCCCAGAGTGTGCTGCCGCAGGGCGACGATCTCTCGCGGCTCGGCGCGGACCACATCCGTACCGCACACAATTATACGCCCGGCCTGCGCCAGGTAATTGCCATAGATCATGCGCATCAGCGTCGATTTTCCCGCGCCCGAGGCGCCGACCAGTCCTACACATTCGCCCGCGTCAACCGACAGCGTGGCGCCCGAGATCACCGGGATCACCGCGTCGCCCTGGTTGTGCAGGGTGAAGGACTTCTCGAGGTTCTCGATACGTATCGTCGCGGCATCCCGCGTTGCGGCCGTTGGCGGTCCGGTCATGGCGTTCGCCCTTCGCTTGCTTCATCCTAGACCTGCAGCACCGAGGATACGAGGAGTTGGGTATACGCGTGCTGCGGATCGTCGAGAACCTGGTCGGTCAGCCCGGTTTCGACCACATAGCCCGATTTCATCACAATCAACCGGTGCGCGAGCAGACGGACGACCGCCAGGTCATGGGTGACGATGATGGCCGAAAGCCCCATCTGCCTGACAAGCCCGCGCAGCAGGTCCAGAAGCCGCGCCTGCACGCTGACGTCAAGCCCTCCCGTGGGTTCGTCCATGAAAACCAGCCGCGGGCCGGTCACCAGGCTGCGCGCAATCTGAAGCCGTTGCTGCATGCCCCCCGAGAATGCCGAGGGCTGGTCATCCATCCGGTCCCCCTCGATCTCGACCCGCGCCAGCCAGTCGCCCGCCTGGTCGCGGATCCGCCGGTAATGCCGCGCGCCGACGGCCATCAGCCGCTCGCCCACATTGCCGCCGGCAGTCACGCCCATGCGCAGCCCGTCTTGCGGGTTCTGGTGGACGAAGGCCCAGTCGGTGCGCGAAAGCATCCGCCGTTCCGGCTCGCTTATCGTGACCGTGTTCTTCGGCCCCTCGGCGCGCGTGTTGAAAAGCACCGCGCCCGCGTCAGGCGCCAGGTGCCCGGCAAGGCAGTTGAGCAGGGTCGACTTGCCGGAGCCGCTTTCGCCGACGATGCCCATCACCTCGCCCGGGTAGAGATCGAAGGAGACATCGGCGCAGCCGATACGCGCGCCGTAGGTCTTGGTCAGCCCGTCCACCTGCAAGAGCGGGGTCATGCCGCGCCCTCCCCGCCGGCCGTTGTGCCGACATGCCCCTCGGCGCTGCGTGTGGCGCAGTAATCTGTGTCCGAGCAGACGAACATTCGCGCGCCGTCATCGTCTATGATCACCTCGTCGAGATAGCTGTCCTTCGCCCCGCACAGCGCGCAGACGTGAGCGGCCTTAGACGGATCGAAGGGGTGATCCTCGAAATCCAGGCTGACCACCGAGCAGTAGGGCGGCACGGCATAGATGCGCTGTTCGCGTCCCGCGCCGAACAACTGGATCGCCGCGCAATCCGACAGCTTGGGGTTGTCGAATTTCGGGATCGGCGAGGGGTCCATCACGTATCGCCCCTCTACCCGCACAGGGTAGGCATACGCGGTGGCGATCTCGCCGTGGCGGGCGATGTCCTCGTAGAGTTTCACATGCATCAGCCCGTATTCTTCAAGCGCGTGCATCTTCCGCGTCTCCGTCTCGCGCGGTTCGAGAAAGCGCATCGGTTCGGGGATCGGCACCTGATAGACGAGGATCTGGTTCTCGGTGAGCGCGGCCTCGGGAATCCGGTGCCGCGTCTGGATCAGCGTCGCCTCGGCCGTGCGCTCGGTTACCGTGACGCCCGCCGTGCGTTCGAAGAACTTGCGGATGGAGACCGCGTTGGTGGTGTCGTCAGCGCCCTGGTCGATCACCTTGAACCGGTCTTCCGGTGTTAGGCAGGCGGCCGAGACCTGGACGCCGCCGGTGCCCCAGCCATATGGCATCGGCATCTCGCGGCTGGCGAACGGAACCTGGTAGCCGGGGATCGCCAGCGCCTTCAGCAGCGCGCGGCGGATCATTCGCTTGGTCTGTTCGTCGAGATACGCGAAGTTGTAGTCGATCATGGCGTCGTCACCTGCGCCGCGCATCCGGCGTTCCGCGCCGTTTTCGGGATGAAAGCCCTTAGGGCTTGAAGAGTGCCGGTCATTCCGGTTCCTCCCCGCCGGCGCCTGCCTCGGCGCGCAGCCTGCGGACCAGCTCCAGCTCGGACTGAAAGTCGACGTAGTGCGGCAGCTTGATATGTTCCAGAAACCCCGTCGCCTGGATGTTGTCGGAGTGGCTCAGGACGAATTCCTCGTCCTGGGCGGGGGCGCCGACGTCGTCCTCTCCCAATTCCTTCCAGCGCAGCGCGCGGTCGACCAGCGCCATCGAGATCGCCTTGCGTTCCGTGTGGCCGAAGGTCAGGCCGTAACCCCGGGTGAATTGCGGCGGTTCGGTCCTGCTGCCGGTAAACTGGTTGACGGTTTCGCATTCCGTGAGCGTGATCTCGCCGATCTCGACGGCGAAGCCCAGCTCGGGGATCTCCATCTCGACGGCCACGCGGCCTACCCGCAATTCGCCGACGAACGGGTGATTGCGGCCATAGCCGCGCTGCGTGGAATAAGCCATCGACAGCACGAACCCTTCGTCGCCGCGCGCCAGCGCCTGCAGCCGCAGCGCCCGGTCGGCGGGGAATTCCAG
>JBAVQZ010000195.1:0-4196 GCA_049694515.1 Paracoccaceae bacterium
GCGCCGACCGTGCCCTGATCGCGTCGGGCCTGGCGCTGCTTGGCGGCGCGGCGATCGGCCTGTGGCGGGCGCTGCCGGAATACGGCAATGTCGATCTGGACCCCCTGGACCGGTTCAGCGAGCCCGCGCTGCGCCTCGACCTGGCCGCCCGCAGCGGCCCGATCATGATCATGATCGACTATGAGATCTCGCAAGAGGATGTCGTCGCCTTCCTTGCCGCCATGGCCGACCGGCGGCGCGTCAGGATCCGCGACGGGGCGCGGCATTGGTCCCTGCTGCGCGATCTCGAGAATCCGCGGATCTGGACCGAAAGCTATCACGTCCCGACATGGGTTGAATATGTGCGCCACCACCAGCGCCGCACCAAGGCCGATGCCGAGGTCACCGACCGGCTGTTGGCGCTGCATCGCGGCGACGCGCCGCCGCGCGTTCATCGCATGATCGAGCGGCAGACCGTCGTCGCGCATGACGACATGCCGATCAAGGACTATCCCGAAATCCACCACTGACATCCGCCCGGTTCGGTTGCCGCCTGCCGTGCAGGCCGATTGCGTTCGTCCCCCCCAAGCGCGTATGAATGGTCGGACGGCCGGGGCCGGGATATCCGGCCCCTTGCCAATCATTCGGAGCAGCGGTTTGGACGCCATCGACCTACTCGAAGACTACCTGAACTCGGGGCACGGCCCGGAAGGCTGCATGGGGCTTTCCGACCTCGACGGCTTTCTGACCGGGCTCGCCTGCTTCCCCGAGCCGATCCCCGAGGCGGAGTGGCTGGACACGGCGCTTGGCGACGCAAGCCGCGTCCCCGCCGAGGTGATCGACCTGATCCGCCACCGGGTGGAGGAAATCCGCGATGCGCTCGATACGCAATCCGCCCCGATCGAGCCGGTCTTCTGGCAGGCGAAGGAAGGTCATGTCATCGCGATGGACTGGTGCGAGGGGTTCCTCGACGCGGTCAAGCTGCGCCCGGACCGCTGGGACGCCTTCGTGCAGACCGACAAGGGCGGCGAGCTGATGCTGCCGATCATGGTCCATATTTTCGACGAGAACGGCAACTCGATGCTCGGGCTGCCGCAGGAGGAGATCGACGAGACGCTGGACAGCGCCGCGGCGGCGATCCCCTCGGCGGTGCCGGCGATACATCGCCAGCTGCGGATCGTCACGCGCAACTGACCGGCCGCCGCCAGGGTCGCGGCGCGCGGGGCCTTGACGCAGGGTTGCTTTGAAACGGGTGTTGCGTCACTCTTCCGCAAGTGTAGGTTTGCAGGATGCAAATGCTGTCTGACCACTGGAATTCCAGAAAATTTTCTGGTCTGTTGCTGCGGATGCCGAACGGCACGCGCCACCGCGGGAATTCCCTGGGCGGTGGCGCCGGTTATAGAGCCGCCCGGTCGTGCGGGCATCGTGCCGTCAGGAAGGGAGCGTTGTCTGCGAAATATCGGACTTGCGGGCATGAACACGGATGCGGGATGCAAACCGTCCCGGTCCGTCAATAAGAACGTAGGAGGAAAATCATGAAAAATCATAATATCATCTCCGGCGGGGTAAGCCGCCGCGGCATACTGAAAGGCGCCAGCGCGCTCGGCGCGGCCTCTCTGCTGCTGCCGATGGGCGCGCGCAGCGCCCGGGCCGAACCCAAGAAGGGCGGCATTCTGCGCGTCGGCATGGGCCACGGCAACACGTCCGACAGCCTTGATCCGGCCACCTGGGACAACGCTTATGTGCAGGTATTCGCGCAGTCGCGTCACAACTACCTGACCGAGATCACGGCGGATGGCAGCCTGGTCGGCGAGATCGCCGAAAGCTGGGAGCCCTCGGCCGACGCGGCGACCTGGCGCTTCAAGATCCGGCAGGGCGTGACCTTCCACAGCGGCAAGCCGCTGACCGTGGACGACGTGATCGCCTCGGTCAACTATCACCGCGGCGAGGACAGCACCTCGGCCGCCAAGCCGATCGTCGATCCGATCACCGATATCAGCGCGGACGGCGACACGGTGGTTTTCACCCTGAACGGCGGCAATGCCGACTTCCCGTTCCTCATGTCGGACTACCACATCGCGATCATGCCCGCGGTGGACGGCAAGATCGACCCGACCAGCGCGGATGGCTGCGGCCCCTACGTGGTCGATTCCTACGAACCAGGTGTCGAGGCCAAGCTGTCGCGCTTCCCCGATTACTGGAAGACCGACCGGGCGCATTTCGACGGGCTGGTCCTGCTGCCGATCGTGGACGCGGCGGCGCGGCAGAACGCGCTGATGACCGGCGAGGTTGACGTGATCGACCGGGTGGACCTGAACACCGTGCACCTGCTCAAGCGCGCGGGCAACATCCGCGTGCTGTCGGTCGCCGGCACGCAGCACTACACTTTCATCATGGATGCGCGGGTCGATCCTTTCACCGACAACAACGTGCGCCTGGCGGTGAAGTACGGCGTCAAGCGCGAGGAGCTGGTCGAGAAGATCCTCAACGGCTATGGCGTTGTGGGCAACGACCACCCAATCGGGCAGTCCAACCGCTACCACGCCGACGAACTGGAGCAGCGGGTTTATGACCCCGACAAGGCGAAGTACCACCTCAAACAGGCCGGAATGGACAGCCTGGACCTCACGCTGTCGGCCAGCGAGGCCGCCTTCGGCGGTGCGGTGGACGCCTCGGTGCTGATTTCCGAAGCCGAGGCCGCCGCCGGCATCAACGTGACGGTCAAGCGCGAACCCAGCGACGGCTACTGGTCGAACGTGTGGATGAAGAAGCCCTTCGTGGCCAGCTACTGGGGCGGGCGCCCGACCGAGGACTGGATGTTCTCCACCGCCTATGCCTCGGGCGCGCCATGGAACGAATCCCACTGGGAGAACGAGCATTTCAATGACCTTCTGGTCGCCGCGCGCTCCGAGCTGGACGAGGCCAAGCGCCGCGAAATGTATGTCGAGATGCAGCGCATCGTGCGCGACGAGGGCTCCACTGTCATCCCGATGTTCGCCAATTACGTGATGGCGCTGTCGGACAAGGTGGCGACGCCCGACCAGATCGGCGCCAACTGGACGATGGACGGGTTCCGCGCTGTCGAGCGCTGGTGGTTCGCCTGATCCGACGATCCGCCCCGGCACACCCGTGCCGGGGCGTTTTCCTTTCTTGAAAAGAACAACACCGCGAAGCGGGCAGGGGGCGTATCGTGTCGGATGTCTGGATGATGGTGCTCAAGCGACTCGGGCTGGGCCTGGGAACGCTGTTCGTCATTTCGGTCCTGATCTTCGGGGCGACCGAGATGCTGCCGGGGGATTTCGCGCAGCAGGTCCTGGGACAGTCGGCCACCGAGGAGACGGTGACCGCGATCCGGCGCGAACTGGGCCTCGATCAGCCGATGCATGTGCGCTATGTCGAGTGGCTTTCGGGCGCAGTCCACGGCGATTTCGGCATTTCCCTGTCCAACCGCCGGCCGGTGGGCGAGCTGATCGCGACCCGGCTGGGCAACACGCTTTTCCTGGCGCTCTATGCCGCCTGCATCGCGGTGCCGCTGTCGCTGATGCTGGGCATCCTGGCGGCGCTGTTCCGAAACACGATATTCGACAGGACCGCCAACGCGCTGGCGCTGACCTCCATCTCCTTTCCCGAGTTCTTCATTGCCTACATACTTATCCTGTGGCTGTCGCAGGCAGGGCTTTTCCCGTCGATGGCGCGGGTTTCCGGCGATGTCGATTTCGGGCAGCGGCTTTATCGAACCTTCCTGCCGGCGCTGACGCTGACCATGGTCGTGACCGCCCATATGATGCGGATGACGCGGGCCGCGATCATCAATCTTCTGGCCAGCCCCTATATCGAGATGGCACAGCTGAAGGGAATCAAGCCGATGCGGGTGATTCTGCGGCACGCGCTGCCCAACGCGCTGGCACCGATCATCAACGTGGTGGCGATCAACCTGGCCTACCTGATCACCGGCGTGGTCGTGGTCGAGGTGGTATTCGTCTATCCGGGGCTGGGCCAGTTGATGGTGGACAGCGTCGCCAAGCGCGACATGCCGGTGGTGCAGGCGGTCGCGCTGATCTTCGCCGCCGCCTATGTCCTGCTCAACCTGCTGGCCGACGTGCTTTCGACCCTGTCGAACCCGCGTCTGGTCCATCGCCGCTGAGGGGGATGTCATGAGCGTGATTATTCCCCTCATCTGGTTTCTGGTGGCGATCGCCGTCGCCCTGGTCCTGGGC
>JBAVQZ010000196.1:0-10401 GCA_049694515.1 Paracoccaceae bacterium
ATTCACCGCGCTACGCTCAGGGCCAAGGGGGTGAAGATGCTGTCGGGCGTGAATTACGAGCGGATCACGTCCGGCGGGCTAAACATCAGCTTCGGTGCTGGGCGCGAGCGGCCGCAGCATCTTGCGGTCGACTCGATCGTTCTCTGTGCCGGGCAGGAACCCGAGCGCGCCCTGGCCGATGCCCTGGCCGCGCAAGGCATCCGCGCGCATGTCATCGGGGGCGCGGACGTCGCTGCCGAACTGGATGCCAAGCGCGCCATAGACCAGGGCACCCGGCTTGCCGCATGCCTTTGAGTTGGTCGCGCCATGGCCGAGCGCCTTTCGGAGGTTGCTGAATTTGCTTGCAGATCCGGTCCGGCGGCCCGCCATCATGTTTCCCGCTGCTGGACGATCCACATCATTACCCCAGTATTGTCGGCGCTCTTCCGCAATCTTGCCTGAATTCGCCCTGATAACTGACGGGAATATCAAGAGGGCGTGAAGGGTTCGAAATGGATCGACTGACCGAGATGGAAGCGTTCGCGACGGTGGTGGACCAGGGTGGCTTCACCGATGCTGCCAAAAAGATGGGCATCTCCAAATCCGCCGTTTCCAAGCACGTTTCCTCGCTGGAAGCGCGCCTTGGCGCGCGGCTTCTGAACCGCACCACCCGCCGCGTCAGCCCGACCGAAATCGGACTGGCCTATTACGACCGCGCCCGCCGCGTTCTGACCGACGCGGGCGAGGCAGACGCGCTTGTCACCTCTATGCAGTCGGCACCTTCGGGGCTTCTGCGAATTTCGGCCGCGACGGATTTCGGGGTGAACCACCTCTCGCCGGTGTTGGGCGCGTTCCTTCAGGAATACCCCGAGATCACCGTGAACATGGTTCTCAACAACCGCTACGTGGAGTTGATCTCGGAAGGCTTCGACATGGCGATCCGCGTCGGCGAACTGGAGGACAGCACCCTGCGCGCGCGCAAACTGACCGACACGACCAAACGGATGATCGGTGCGCCCGGCTATTTCCAGAAATATGGCCGTCCGCAAAAGATCGACGATCTGAACGAGCACAAGCTGCTGCACTATTCAAATCAGTCGAACGGAAGCGTCTGGAAAATCACGGCGCCATCGGGCGAGAGACGCCAGATACGTACCGCCGGCTGGCTGACGGTCAATGACGGGCAATCGCTTTTGAATGCGGCCATCTCGGGGCTGGGCATCGCATATCTTCCCAGCTTCCTGTTCCAGGACGCGATGGAAAAGGGGTTGGTGGAAGAGGCGATTCCTGATCTGCCGGTGGAAAGCCTGGGGATTTACGCGGTCTATCCACCGGGGCGGTTCACCCAGCCCAAGGTGCGCGCCTTCATCGACTTCCTGGTGGAAAGCTTCTCAGACACGGGGCTCGACGCCCTCAAAACCGCATAAAAAGCCCGTCAACCTTGGCGGCGTTTACTGGGTGGACGTCAGGATCACCTCGACCCGCCGGTTCTTCATCCGTCCGTCATCGGTCAGGTTGCTGGCGACCGGGGCAAGGTATCCGACCCCTTGCGCCTTGATCTGATCGGCGGGCACATTGAAATCCTGAACCAGGCGGGCGCGGACCGACTCCGCGCGTTTGCGCGACAGGGCCATGTTGGTGTCGAGCGCGCCTTCCGAGTCGGTGTGGCCCACCAACGTCACCGAACGGTCCGGATATTCCAGAAGATAGCGCGCCAATGCCTTGAGCGACGAATATTGGCCCAGCCCCAGTTGCGAGGAGCCGGTGCCGAAATCAAGATCGGACAGCACGGCGCGGCCGGTCTGGTCAAGCGCAGTGCCAAGCGGTGTTGTCATATCTTCCGCGGCGGCGGTGGTATCCTCGTCCAGCGTCGGGCTTTTGGTGGAGGCTGTGAAAGAGGTCGGCTCAACCCGATCGGCCGTGCCGACATGCATCACCTGCACGAAGCCGCGCGCCGAAGACCTGCTGACCATCAGACTGACATATTCCGGCGTATCGCCATCGGTCCGGCGGGCGGAAAGGAAACGGTAATCGCCAAGGTCGACATGCATCTCGGGTTCGGGCAGGACGTCGGTGGCATACCGAAAATCGAAGCCGCCGCAGACCTCCGCGTCGCATTCGAAGAGGACATCGAACCCGGCTTTCTGCAATTGCTTTCGCAACGGCGCCAGGATCTGAAGCGTGGTCTTGCCCTCGGCCTGGAACTGCCAGGCCTGCTGGCTCACGGCGCCCTCGGTCTCGATCGTCGGGATTTTCCCGTCGCTCCACCCGCCGACCGGAAGGCGGTAGCTGGAAAGGGGCTGGGTTTCCTGCGCGGTGCGGTGCGCGGACCCGGGAAGCTGAACCAGCCCTGCCCCGGCGCTGAACGGCGCGAGCGTGGCCGCGGTGGCCAGTATGAGCGTGCGAATCTTCATCTGTATGATCCGTGATATTCTTCGTTGGGACGCATCTCGACCGCCGAGGCGATCCGGTTGGTCATGTTGAATAACCCTGTCACCGACGCGATGTCCCAAATGTCCCGATCCGTGAACCCTACGTCGCGCAGGGCTTGCCGGTCACTTTCGTCCATCTTTGCGCTCGATTCTGTTAATTTTGTGGCAAAGTCCAGCATCGCGCGCTGGCGCTTGTCGAGGGGAGCCGCGCGGTAGTTCATCACCATCGCCTCGCCCAGCGTGGGGTCGCCGGAAAGCTGGCGAACCGCAGCGCCATGCGCGACCTGGCAATACCAGCACCGGTTGATCGAAGAGACGACCACCGCGATCATCTCGCGCTCCAGTTTGCTCAGGCCGCTCGGACCCAGCATCAGGTCGTTGTAGATGGCTGTGAATGCGTCAAGTTTCGCGGTGTCGAAAGCGTAGGATTTCAGAACATTGGGCACCAGCCCAAGCTTTTCGGCGCAGAGGTCGAAATACCTCTGCGTGTCCTCGGGTAGCGGCTCGACCATGGGAAGGTCAAGCGCGGTGGGCGGCATCTCCTCGTCTTTCAACTGCTCTCGCCTTTAGCCGGCCTTTTTTCGATAGTGGTAATATCCCACAACTTCCATTCCCAGGGAAGCATACAGGGCGCGGGCCGGCGCGTTGGCTGTCGTCACAAGCACGCAAAGCGTTGAAACACCGTGATCTTGTGCCCAGATGGCCGCCTTCCGCATCATGTTGACGGCGGTTCTTTGCCGACGCTGCGCTTCCGTTACTACGACGGCATGAACCACCGCGGTGTTTTCATGGATCGCGACGAAGGCCGTGCCCGCAGCGCGATCGGCACTGCGCCCCAGAATTGCCGTTTTCAGACCCACAACCCGGTGCATGACAGCAAGCCGTGCGGGACCGATGCCGCCCTCCTGCCATATCTCCTCCATGATCTTCAGCGGCGGCCAAATCGTGAAGGCGGACACCGGCGGCGGCGGGTCCGAGGCGAGGGTGGCGACCGGCGCCGCATAGATCGCCACCGGGTCCACCAGCTCGTATCCCGCGCCCTCCAGCAACGTGTCGAGCGCGTCGTCCCCCGACCGGATCATGAACAATGGGGGCTGGCCAAGGGTCGTCATGGCGCGCTCGGCCAATGCGATGTCATCTCCGGTCACGGGAACCGCGGCCGTCGCGGCCGAGACGCGCTTGCCGCCGCGCTGCCCGTCTCGGATGATCCAGGGACCTTCGCGGTGCGCGGAAGCGGGCGGCCATGTGGCCTCGCTCGCGGCCAGGAACGGGTCCGGATCGCTCATTCACCGGCCTCGGGGAACAGGGCGGCCAGCCGCGCCATCGCCGCGTCGATCTGCCCGGCATCGGTACCGCGGATCACGATATTGGCGCCGAACGCTCCGTCCTTCTGAAACGGGTAAGAGCCGATCGAAAGATCCGGAAAGGTGTCGGCCAGGTCGGAAAGAGGCCCGGCGATCTCGCCCTCGCCGCGATCGACGCGCAGCGTCTGGCTGAGAAGCGGCTTTCCACCGGTCAATGTCGGCAGCACCGAGGCCACCATCGCCTGAAAGATTGTCGGCACGCCGGCCATGACATGCACGTTGCCCAAGGTGAAGCCCGGCGCGACCGAGATCGGGTTCTCGATCAGCGCCGCGCCGTCTGGGATCCGCGCCATTCGCAGCCGCGCCTCGTTCACTTCGGCCCCGGTCCGTGCGTAATGCGCCTCGAGAAGGGCGCGGGCGTCGTCGCGCACACTGATCGGCACACCGAACGCGGCGGCGATGGCCTCGGCGGTGATGTCGTCATGCGTGGGGCCGATCCCGCCCGAAGTGATCACCGTGTCATGCGCCGCCCGCAGTGCGTTTACCGCCCCTATGATCGCCTGCCGGTCATCCGAGACGATGCGGACCTCTTTCAGCGTGATGCCCCGTTTGGTCAGCTCCCCCGCCAGGTAGTGCATGTTCGCATCGCGGGTGCGGCCCGACAGGATCTCGTCCCCGATCACGAGCATGGCGGCGGTTGGGTTGGCCATAGTCCTCTCCTCGTCCTGGCTTGGTGATGGGTATAGGCGGCGGCCGCCGGCTTTCAAACCCCCCTTTGCGCCGATCCCCGCATGTGCCGTGCGGTCCCCTCTGGCCATTGCCGGCAACAGGCATTATTTAGCGGGAAACCACGATGGAGACCGACTTGGACGAAGGGACGCGCGGCCGCCTGACGAAGGACGGCATTCGCATTTACGACAGCGCCGATTTCGCGGGGATGCACAAGGCCGGCCGCCTGGCCGCGGAAATCCTCGACGAGGTGGCGCCGCTTGTGACGCCCGGCCAGACCACCGGCGTGATCGACCGCGCCATCACCGACAAGGTAGAGGCCGCCGGTGCGAAGTCGGCGACGATCGGTTACAAGGGCTACCAGCACGCCTCCTGCATCAGCGTGAACCATGTGGTTTGTCATGGCATCCCCGGCGACAAGGTGCTCAAGGACGGCGACATTCTGAACATCGACGTGACGGTGATCGTCGATGGCTGGTTCGGCGACACCTCGCGGATGTATGTGGCGGGCAAGCTGTCGCGTAAGGCCGAACGGCTGATCCAGGTCACCCATGACGCGCTGTTCAAGGGGATCGAGGCCGTCAAACCCGGCAACACGTTCGGCGACATCGGCCACGCGATCCAGAGCTACGTGGAAGGCCACCGCATGTCGGTGGTGCGCGATTTCTGCGGCCACGGGCTGGGTCGGGTGTTCCACGCGCCGCCAAACGTGCTGCATTACGGCCGCCCCGGCACCGGACCGGTGCTGGAGGAGGGGATGTTCTTCACCATCGAGCCGATGGTGAACCTGGGCCGCCCCGAAACCAAGGTGCTGGCCGATGACTGGACGGCGGTGACCCGCGACAAGTCGCTGTCGGCCCAGTTCGAGCATTCCATCGGCGTGACGGCGGACGGCCACGACATCTTCACGCTTTCGCCGGCGGGAAAGTTCCACCCGACCTGGGGGTGAGCCGGCTTACCCGCGCCGAAGGATCGTGATCGCCGTGTCGCCGTATTGCCGGCTGTCGAGCCGTACGAACCCCTCGGGCACGTCCTGCGCGGTGTTCTCTTCCCAGACGACCAGTGCATCATCGGCCAGCCAACCGCCCGCCAAAGCCGCCGCCAGCGCCTTTTCACCCAACTTCTTGCCATAGGGTGGATCGAGAAAGACCAGTGAGAATGGCGTCCCCCGGTTCTCGCCCAGGCGCGTGGCGTCACGACGATAAAGCTTGCTCACCCCCTGCGCGCGGCATTTCTCGACATTCTCGCGGATCAGCGAGCGCGCCTTCACCCCGTCATCGACGAAGGTCACATGCACCGCGCCGCGCGACAGCGCTTCGAGCCCCAGCGCACCGGTGCCTGCGAACAGGTCCAGCACCCGGGCTCCGGTCACCGGATCGCCATACCCGCCATTCAGCAGCAGGTTGAACAGGCTTTCGCGCACCCGATCGCTGGTCGGGCGCAAATGTGCGCCCGCGTCGCCCTTGCCGAGCGCGGCCAGCGCCAGCCCCTTGTGCTTTCCGGCGATGATCCTCACGGCCTGAGAAACCCCTTGAGGTCGGTCGCCGGGTCGGCGATCAGCGCCGCGTCGGGCGATTTGCCGGCCTCCAGCAGCCGCTTGCCCACCATGTAGGCGCGCGGGTCGTTCATCGCGTCCACCGCCAGCAGGGTGTCGCCCGCGTAATACCAGTGCGAACACGTGCGGCCCTTCTCCCCCGGACGCACCATGACGCGGTCATATCCCGCATTCAGCCCGGCGATCTGCAACTTCACGTCATACTGATCCGACCAGAACCAGGGCTGGGGAACGTATGGCTTGTCCGCGCCGAGCATGTTCGCCGCGACCGCCTCGGCCTGATCAATGGCGTTCTGCACGCTTTCCAGCCGCACGCGACCGCCGCGATAAGGGAAAGAGGCACAATCGCCCGCCGCCCAGATTTGCGGGTCCGAGCTGCACCCCAGCGCATCCACCGCGATGCCGTTGTCGATGGTCAGCCCGGCAGCCTCGGCCAGTTCCGTGGCTGGGGTGATCCCGGCGCCGACGATCGCGAAATCCAGATCCAGAACGGTGCCGTCCGACAATTCCGCTCCGGTAACGCGGTCCTTGCCCAGTAGCCGCGTCAGCCCCACGCCCTCGCGCAGATCGACGCCATGCGCCCTGTGCAGGTCGCGGAAATAGGCCGAAGTCTCGGGCGCGGCCACCCGTTGCAGGATGCGCTCGGCCATCTCGACGAGCGTGACCTTCAGCCCCTTCGTGGCGGCGACGGCGGCGGCCTCCAGCCCGATATAGCCACCACCGACGATCAGCACGCGCGCGCCCGGCGCGAACGCGGACGCCATCCGGTCCACATCAGCCAGCGTGCGCACGACGTGACCGCCCTCCAGCGCGCCGCCGATACTCGCGGGCAGATGCCGCGGGACGGAGCCGGTGGTCAGGGCCAACTGATCGTATCGGATCGTCCGGCCATCCACGACGACCGCGCGGTCGCCGGGGTCGATCGCCACGGCGGTTTGCCCCAGACGCAGATCTATGTCGTTTTCCGAATAAAAGCTCTCCGGGCGGAGATAGAGCCGTTCCAACGCCATTTCGCCCAGAAGATATTTCTTGGACAATGGCGGGCGCTGATAGGGTGGCACCGGCTCTTGCCCGATCAGTGTCACGTCGCCGGTGAACCCCAGCGCCCGCAGCTTCGCCGTCAGCGCGCTGCCGGCCTGCCCGGCCCCGATGACTAGGATATGGGACATTGCGCTGCGCCACCTTGTCTTGATTGCCGGGTTCCGAAAGCACCCTATATCCGCCCGGAAAGACAAAGCAATCAAAGAGGAGACAGTTGGATGCCGATTTCCGTTGGTGACACCTTGCCCGAGGCGACGATGGTAAGGATTGGGGCCGACGGCCCCGAGCAGGTCGCGTTGATCGACAAGCTGAAGGGTCGCAAGGTCGTGATTTTCGCCGTGCCGGGAGCGTTCACCCCGACCTGCCACAGCGCGCACCTGCCCAGCTTCATCCGCACCCGTGGAAAGTTGGCGGAAAAGGGTGTGGACGAGGTGATTTGTGTTGCGGCCAACGACCCGTTCGTGCTGAAGGCCTGGGACGAGGCCACCGGCGCGGGCGCGGGCGGCGTCACACTCCTAGGCGATTCCGACAGCGGATTCACCAAGGCGATCGGCATGGATTTTTCGGCGCCGCCGGCCGGGCTGATCGCGCGGTCCAAACGCTACGCGATGGTGGTCGATGACGGCGTGGTTACGCTGCTCAACATCGAGGAAAACCCCGGCCAGTGCGAAATCTCGGCCGGCGAAATTTTGCTCCAAGCGATGTGACGTTTCGGCGGCGCCCGCGGCATTGCGAGGCGCCGCACTGCCTACTGTGCCGCCACCTGTTCGGAAATCACCGTGCGCGTCGGGAACGGGATCGGCACGCCGGCGGCGTCCAGCGCCTCTTTCACCTTGCGCTTCATGTCCGCCTGGTAGGCGAAGTAATCTCCGCTGTCGCACCAGACACGCGCCAGGAAATCCACCGAACTGTCGGCCAGGTTGTTGACCTGGATGAACGGCTCGGGCTCGGAATGGCTGCGCGGATCGCTCATCAGCGTTTGGCGGATCACCTGTTCGGCCTTTGCCAGATCGGCGCCATAGCCCACACCGAAGGTCCATTCCGCGCGGCGCGTCGGATAGACCGAGTAGTTGCTGATCGTGTTGCCCCAGACCTTCGCGTTGGGAATGATGATCTGGTAATTTCCGGTCGCCGCCAGTTCGGTGAAGTTCAGCGTGATGTCCTTCACCGTGCCCGTCTGCCCGCCGATGTCGACGAAATCGCCGGTCTTTATGGGTCGAAACAGAATGATCATCACCCCGGCCGCCACGTTCGACAGCGTGCCCTGCAGGGCCAGGCCGACGGCCAGACCGGCGGCGCCGACAAGGGCCACCAGCGAGGTCGTCTGCACCCCGAAGGTGTTCAGCACGAAGATGAAGGCGAACGCAAGTATCGCGTAGCGCGTGATGCTGCCAAGGAAGTTGAACAACGTCTCGTCCAGCCGCGCGTGTTTGCGCCCCAACCCGGTGATCCGCCGGTTCGCCCACCCCGCCAGCACGAAGCCAACCAGCAGGATCAGCACGGCGCCGATGACACTGCCCAGGATCGAGGCGAGGAATTGCACGGTCAGCAGGTCGCCCAGCGACAGGCCGTCGATAATCGGTGTGTTCAGCAACTTGTCCATCAGCCCGCCAGCTTGTCCATCCTGCCCGCAAGTTTCACGTCCAGCGGTGAAAGGCCGTCCACGTCATGCGTGGACAGCGTCACCTCCACCGTCTTGAAGACATTGAACCATTCAGGATGGTGATTCAACTTCTCCGCCCATATGGCAGCGCGCGTCATCCAGCCGAAGGCCTCGACGAAATTGGCGAAGGTGAAGGTCTTTGTGATGGCATCGCGCCCCTCGACCATCTTCCAGCCGTTTTGCAGCAACGGCGCCAGGTCGGTGTCGCGCTCGATGTCCGTAAGTTTCTGGGTCATTGATCCTCCGTCATGGTTTTCCTGAACGGGCCATAACCCGTCAGCACTTCGATTTCCTCGTCCACCGCGTCGCGCTCGGCGCGCAGGAACTGCCGGATCGCGCGGGCGAAGCCTTCATCCGCGACCCAGTGCAGCGAATGGGTCTGCACCGGCAGATAGCCGCGCGCCAGCTTGTGCTCGCCCTGCGCTCCGGCCTCGACTCGCGACAGGCCATGCGCGATGGCAAAGTCGATCGCCTGATAATAACACGCCTCGAAATGCAGGCAGGGGTGATCCTCGATCGCCCCCCAATAGCGGCCGTAAAGCGCGTCGCGCCCGATGAAGTTCAGCGCCCCGGCGACGTTGCGCCCGTCGCGCTCGGCCAGCACCAGCAGCATGTCGTGGCGCAGAACCTCCTGCGCGATGTCGAAGAACGCCCGCGTTAGATAGGGGGTGCCCCATTTGCGCGCGCCGGTGTCCTGGTAGAAGCGCCAGAAATCGTCCCAGTGCCCGGGCCGGATCTGATCGCCGGTCAGCGCGCGGATCGTGCCGCCGAAGGCTTGCGCGGTGGCGCGTTCCTTGCGGATGTTCTTGCGCTTTCGCGAGGACAGCGAGGCCAGGAAATCGTCGAATGTCTCATATCCGCGGTTGAGCCAGTGGAACTGCTGGGTGATGCGGTGCATCAGGCCCATCTGCCGGCCCGCATTGGCCTCCGCTTCTGTGCAGAAGGTGACGTGAAGCGAGGACAGCCCATTCTCGGCGGCCAGCTGCACCGCGCCCTGGACCAGCGCGGCCCGGCCGGTCTGCTCGTGTCCCGGACGCACCAGGAATCGCCGGCCCGTGGCCGGGGTGAAGGGCACCGCGATCTGCAGCTTCGGGTAATAGCGCCCGCCGGCGCTTTCATAAGCGTGCGCCCAGTTGAAATCGAAGATGTATTCGCCTTGGCTGTGGCTCTTGGCATAAAGCGGCGCCACCGCGATCAGTTCGTCGCCCAGCCGCGCGGTCAGGTGGCGCGGCTGCCATCCGGTGCCGGTCCCGACCGATCCGCTGTCCTCCAGCGCTTTTAGGAAGCGGTGCGTGGTGAACGGATCGACCGGCCGCCCGCCATCCGCCGTTTCCGGACAGGCACAGGCATCCCACTCCGCCGCCGGGATTTCGGCAAGCGAATTCAGAACGTTGATTTCAATCCGGGTTTCCGGCATTGGCCCTGTCTGCATGTCATGATGTTACTTGGGTCGCCCGGCGCCGGGGTCAAGCACGCGGAATGGCGGCGGCGTAGCCTTCGAAGGTGACGTTCTGCGCGACGCGGCGGGCCTCGGCCTCCTGTTCGGGCGAGCGGACGGTCCAGCACAGCACCCCCGCACCGGCCGCCTTCAGTTCCGTAACGCGCGGGTTGATCAGGTCATGCCAGTCGTGGCTGATGAAACGGGCGCCGGTCCGGGTGAAATCCTCGATCCCGCGCAGCCGGGCGCGGGCGTCGGCG
>JBAVQZ010000197.1:0-5063 GCA_049694515.1 Paracoccaceae bacterium
GCCACCGCCTGCGTGCCGCTGACATCCGGCATGCCGCGCCCGAAGGACAGTTCGACATAGGTGCCCTTCTCGAACAGGATCGCCGTGGACTGGGTCGAGCGTTCCACGCCGCCCGCATGTGCCCCGCCGGCGGCGAACGCCGCGGCGCCCGCCGCCATCAGAAGTCTCTTCATCCGTCTCCTCCCCGTCACATCGCGTGTTCCTCTCACGCGTTTGTGTTGCAACCTTAGGTGTCGCGGCGCGGTGCCGTCAATTTATGACGCCGCGTCATCGCCGAGGGGCGGCCCCCTCGGTCAAGCCGCGCGGGGTTTGCGGGTTTCCAGCCAGATGTTGATGTAGTTGGCGCCCAGGATCAGCGCGGCCCCGGCGAAGACCGCCGCCACCAGCGGCTCGCCGTAGAACAGCATCCCGATCACCGCGATCACCGGCAGGCGCGCGAAATCCATCGGCATGACGATGATGGCCGGCGCGACCGAAAGCGCGCGGGTCAGGCAGAAATGCGCCGACAGCCCGGCACAGCCGATCACCGCCAGCCAGGGCAGCATCGCGGGCGAGGGCAGCGCGACGTCGCCGTCAAGCCCCGCGCAGATCAGCCCGAAGGCCGCCTGCATCAGCGTCAGCCAGAACAGGATGCAGGTGATCGTCTCGGTCCGGGTCAGCCGCTTGGTGAACACCGCCGACCCGGCGAAGCCGACCGCAGCGCCCGCCGCGGCCAGCGTCCCCGGCTCCAGATGCGCGGGATCGGGGCGGGCCACGATCAGGATGCCGACAAACCCCACCGCCGCGGCCAGCGCGCGGGTGCGGGTCAGCCGCTCGTTCAGCACCAGCGGTGCCAGCAGCGCCACCCAGAGCGGCGAGGTGAACTCCAGCGCGAAGACCTGCGCCAGCGGGATCGAGGCGATGGCGAAGAACCACAGGTTCTGACCGGTGAAATGGCTGATGTTGCGAACGGTCTGAAGCCCCATGCGCCGCAGCGTCACCTGCCGCAGCGCCCCGGCCGCGCCGCCCACGGCCAGCACGATGGCGAACCCCACCAGCGAACGGTACAGCATCAATTCGAACGTATCGAGCTCCACCTGCACCTCGCGCCCGGCCACCGCCATCGACGAGAACGAGGCGATCGCGCCCAGCATCCACAGCGCCGCCTTGCGCGGCTGAGGCTCTGCCGTGATCATGCTTGTTGCCCTTCACTCCAATCCCGTCGCCCCTATTCGCCCGGACGGCGCGGCCTGTCCAGCCTTCCGTTGCCGGAAGCTGGCCCCGCCGGGACCCGGAATCGTCGCGCGGTGCGCCATGGTTTTCTTGCTCCGGCGGGGGTATTTGGGCGGAAAAGAAGACGGGGCCGTTCTCTCAGCCGCAGCTGACAGTAAAGGCGCGTTGGACATGTGCGGTGACGCGCCACCAGGCGCTGGCGCGGGTGCGGGTCTGGTGCGCCTCGAAAGCCGCCCGGTTGCGGAAGCTCTCGGATACCTCCAAGACGCAGGGATCCGCCGCGGACTGCGCCACCTCGAAGGACAGGCAGCCCGGCTCGGCGCGCGACAGGCGAATATGCTCGGGCAGGGCGGCGAGCACGGCGTCAAGATCCTCCGGCGTGCAGGTCAGCGTGCCCGAGAGATGCAGCGCGCCGCTCACTCCCACTCGATCGTGCCCGGCGGCTTGGAGGTCACGTCATATGTGACGCGGTTGATCCCCTTGACCTCGTTTATGATGCGTGTCGCGGTCTCGCCCAGAAACTCGTGGCTGAACGGGTAATAGTCGGCGGTCATCCCGTCCACGCTGGTCACCGCGCGCAGGGCGCAGGCATAGTCGTAGGTGCGCCCGTCGCCCATCACGCCCACGGTGCGCACCGGCAGTATGGCGACGAAGGCCTGCCAGATCTCGTCGTAAAGCCCGTGGCGGCGGATCTGGTCGATATAGACGGCGTCCGCCTTGCGCAGGATGTCGAGCTTGTCGCGGGTGATCTCGCCCGGGCAGCGGATGGCGAGGCCGGGGCCAGGAAAGGGGTGGCGGCCGATGAAACTGGCCGGCAGGCCCAGTTCGTGGCCCAAGGCGCGGACCTCGTCCTTGAACAGTTCGCGCAGCGGCTCGACCAGCTTCAGGCCCATCTTCTCGGGCAGGCCGCCGACATTGTGGTGGCTCTTGATCGTGACCGAGGGGCCGCCGGAAAAGCTGACCGATTCAATGACATCAGGGTAGAGCGTGCCCTGTGCCAGGAAAGCGGCCCCGCCCACCTCGGCGGCATGTTTCTGGAAAACGTCAATGAACAATTTGCCGATTATCTTGCGCTTTGTTTCCGGTTCGGAAACGCCGTCGAGCTCGCCCAGGAACAGCTCGCTTTCATCTGCGTGAATCAGCGGGATGTTGTAGTGGTCGCGGAACATCGACACGACCTCTTCGCCCTCGTCCTGGCGCAGCAGACCGTGATCGACGAAGACGCAGGTGAGCTGGTCGCCGATCGCCTCGTGGATCAGCACCGCGGCGACCGACGAGTCCACGCCGCCGGACAGGCCGCAGATCACTTTCGCGTCGCCCACCTGTTCGCGGATCAGGCGGATCGCCTCGTCCTTGTAGGCGTCCATCGTCCAGTCGCCGGTGAAGCCGGCCAGCCGCACGAAATTCTCGTAGAGGGTCTTGCCGTTGGGGGTATGGTGCACCTCGGGGTGGAACTGCACGGCATAGAAGTTGCGCGACAGGTCCGCGGTGATCGCGAAAGGCGCGTTGGGCGATGTGCCGTAAACCGAGAAACCGGGAGCGATTTCCGATACATGGTCGCCGTGGCTCATCCAGACCTGTTCGCGACCTTCCAGGAACCAGCCGGTCAGCAGGTCGATCCGCTCCTCGCCGGGCGAGACATAGGCGCGGCCGAATTCGGCGGTCCCGTGGCCGCGCAGCACCTTGCCGCCCAGCATGTGCATCATCACCTGCTGGCCATAGCAGATGCCCAGCACCGGCACGCCCAGTTCGAACACCGCCTCGGGCGGGCGCGGAGAGCCTTCGTCGATGACACTGGCGGGGCCGCCCGACAGGATCACGGCCCTGGGCGCCAGCTCCTTGAGAAAGGCCTCGGTCACGCTCTGGAACGGGTGGATTTCGCAATAGACGTTCAACTCGCGCAGGCGGCGCGCGATAAGCTGCGTGACCTGGCTGCCGAAGTCGATGATGAGGAGGCGGTCGTGGGATGCGCTTTTCATGAACCGGCTGATATGTCGCGGCCCGGATTCGCGCAAGAGGCAGGACGCCGATGTCGCAGTTGGCGGGTATTGTGGCGCAAATTTTCCTTTTGGGAACGACGAATTTGACTAGACCCAAGGCAGGGATAACTGCCCTGCCGCGCAGTGGAGCGAAAAACATGGCCGAAACCGAAGAAGCGAACACACGGGCGGGACGCAGGGGCCGGGGCGGCGGCGGGGCCGCCAGGCGCGCCGAGCGCACCACCGTGCGGATCGAGACCGCACGCTTCATCACCCGAAACATCCCCAATTTCGAGATTCTCGACGATGAGGCGCTGGCGATCATCGAGGCCAATGCCGAGACCGTGCTGGAAGAGATCGGCGTGGCCTTCGTGGAGAACCCGGAGGCGTTGAAACGCTGGAAAGAGGCCGGGGCCGACGTTCAGGGCGAGCGGGTGCATATTCCGCGCGGGCTTGCGCGCAAACTGTGCGGCACCGCGCCGTCGAAATTCACGCAGCTGGCGCGAAACCCCGAGAAATCGGTGGAGATTGGTGGAAAAAACCTAGTTCTGGCACCGGTTTACGGCCCGCCCTTCGTGCGCGATGGCATTTCGGGGCGGCGCTATGCCACGATGGACGATTTCCGGAAATTCGTGAAGCTGGGCCAGATGTCGAAATGGCTGCACCATTCCGGCGGCACGGTGTGCGAGCCCACGGATATTCCGGTGAACAAGCGGCATCTGGACATGCTGCATGCCCATATGACGCTCAGCGACAAGCCTTTCATGGGATCGGTCACGGAACCCAGCCGGGCGCAGGATTCGGTGGACATGTGCGAGGTCCTGTTCGGCAAGGAGATCGTGCAGGAAAACACGGTGATGACCTCGCTGATCAACGTGAACTCACCACTGACCTTCGACTCGACCATGATGGGCGCGCTTGAGATCTATGCGCGCAACAACCAGGCCGCGATCATCTCGCCCTTCATCGTTGGCGGCGCGATGGCGCCGGTCTCGGTCGCCGGCACGCTGACGCAGGTCCTGGCCGAGGTGATGGCCGGCGTCGCCTATTCCCAGATCGTCCGGCCAGGCGCGCCGGTGATCTTCGGCGCCTTCGTGACCTCGATCGACATGAACTCGGGCGCGCCCACCTTCGGCACCCCGGAGGCTTCCAAGATCCTCTATGGCGCGGGGCAGCTGGCGCGGCGCATGGGGCTTCCGTTCCGCTCGGGCGGAGGGCTGTGCGGCTCCAAGCTGCCGGATGCACAGGCGGCCTATGAATCGGCCAACACCCTGAACGCCGCGCTGCTGGGCGGAGTGAATTTCATGTTGCACGCCTGCGGCTGGCTGGAAGGCGGGCTTGTCGCGAGTTTCGAGAAATTCGTTATGGATGCCGACCAGCTGGGGGCCATCCATCAGCTGGCCGCGGGCGTGGACATGTCCGAGAACGGCCAGGCGATGGACGCGATACGCGAGGTCGGGCCGGGCGGGCATTACCTGGGCTGCGCCCATACGCAGGCCAATTTCAAATCGGCCTTCTGGCGCTCGGACCTGTTCGACTTCAAGCCGTTCGAAACCTGGGACGAGGAAGGCGCCCGCGACACGCAGGCGCTGGCCACGGCGCGGGTGGCGCGGTTGCTGGCCGATTACCAGCAGCCGGCCCTCGACCCCGGCATCGCGGAGGCGCTGAAAGAGTTCGTCGCGCAGCGAAAGGCCGCCGAGGCCGACGCCTTTCTCTGACGTGCGTCAGCTGTTTTCGCGGCGAGGCGCCATAACGATCAGCCGCGCCTCGGACATCAGCGCGATCAGAACCTCCACGTGGCGCGCGATTGAATAAGCTGCCTCGCCCCGGCGGCGTGTCTGCTCCAGCCGATCCTCCTGTTCAAGCAGGGCC
>JBAVQZ010000198.1:0-4239 GCA_049694515.1 Paracoccaceae bacterium
TCCGGATGCCGGGCCGCACGGATCGGCGGGCAACGTTCACATATTGGTGTTCTTGGCTGTTGCGGGGGGGCATCCGCTCTGCTAGACCCACGGCGATTTCGAGAGCGTGCCCATTCGGGCGCGACGCTTAAGCTGCCCCTGTCGCAACCCGCGACGCAAACCGGGGCTACAGACATCGGAAGGGTGCACGTGTCCGAACCAGCTTCGATCTCAACCGGCATCGCCGAACGCTATGCCACGGCCATATTCGAACTGGCCAAGGAAGATGGAAAACTCCCCGCGCTCGAGGCGGATCTCGATGCGCTCGAGGCTGCGCTGGCCGACAGCGCGGATTTCCGCGATCTCATTTCTTCGCCGATCTACACGCGCGAAGAGCAGGCCGGGTCGATCAAGGCGCTGGCCGCGAAGATGGGGTTGTCGGGAATTGTTGCGAGTACGTTGGGCCTGATGGCCGGCAACCGCCGCCTGTTCGTGCTGCCGCAGCTCGTCAAGGTGCTTCGCGCGCAGATCGCCGAGGAGAAAGGCGAGGTGACGGCGGACGTGACCGTGGCAAAGGCGATGACCGCCGGCCAGCAGGACAAGCTTGCCAAGTCGCTGAAGGACAGCATCGGCAAGGACGTGAAGATCAACATGGTCGTGGATGACTCGCTCATCGGCGGCCTCATCGTCAAAGTGGGCTCGAAGATGATCGACACGTCGATCCGTTCCAAGCTCGCGGCACTTCAGAACATCATGAAAGAGGTCGGATAAATGGGTATCCAAGCAGCTGAGATCTCTGCGATCCTCAAGGAGCAGATCAAGAACTTCGGCCAGGAGGCCGAGGTCGCCGAGGTGGGCCGTGTGCTCAGCGTCGGGGACGGTATCGCGCGGGTCCATGGCTTGGACAATGTCGAAGCGGGCGAGATGGTCGAATTCCCCGGCGGCATCCGCGGCATGGCGCTGAACCTCGAATCCGACAACGTCGGTGTCGTGATCTTCGGCTCGGACACCGAGATCAAGGAAGGCGATACCGTCAAGCGCACCAACTCGATCGTCGACGTGCCCGCGGGCGATGCCCTGCTGGGACGCGTCGTGGACGGTCTGGGCAACCCGATCGACGGCAAGGGCGCGATCAAGGCCAGCGAACGCCGCGTGGCCGACGTCAAGGCGCCAGGCATCATCCCGCGCCAATCGGTGCACGAGCCGATGGCCACCGGCCTGAAATCGGTGGACGCGATGATCCCGATCGGCCGCGGCCAGCGCGAGCTGATCATCGGCGACCGCCAGACAGGCAAGACCGCCGTGGCGCTGGACACAATCCTGAACCAGAAAAGCTACAACGACGCCGCCGGCGACGACGAGAGCAAAAAGCTCTATTGCATATATGTCGCCATAGGCCAGAAACGGTCCACCGTCGCCCAGCTGGTCAAGAAGCTGGAAGAGACGGGCGCCATCGACTATTCGATCGTCGTTGCGGCCACGGCATCGGACCCGGCGCCGATGCAGTATCTGGCGCCCTACACGGCCACCGCGATGGCGGAATTCTATCGCGACAACGGCCGCCACGCGCTGATTGTCTATGACGACCTGTCCAAGCAGGCCGTGGCTTATCGTCAGATGTCGTTGCTGCTGCGCCGCCCGCCGGGGCGTGAGGCCTATCCGGGAGACGTGTTCTACCTCCACTCCCGCCTTCTGGAGCGCTCGGCCAAGCTGAACGCCGATCACGGCGCGGGTTCGCTCACGGCGCTGCCGATCATCGAGACCCAGGGTGGCGACGTGTCGGCCTTCATTCCGACCAACGTGATCTCGATCACCGACGGCCAGATCTTCCTGGAAACCGAGCTGTTCTACCAGGGCATCCGCCCCGCCGTGAACACCGGCCTGTCGGTTTCGCGCGTTGGCTCTTCGGCGCAGACGGCGGCGATGAAATCGGTCGCCGGCCCGGTCAAGCTGGAACTGGCGCAGTATCGCGAGATGGCGGCCTTCGCCCAGTTCGGCTCGGACCTCGATGCCTCGACGCAGCGCCTTCTGAACCGGGGCGCGCGTCTGACCGAGCTGATGAAACAGCCGCAGTATTCGCCGCTGACCAACGCCGAAATCGTCTGCGTGATCTATGCCGGCACACACGGCTACCTCGACGACATCGCCGTCGGTGACGTTGTTCGCTTCGAACAGGGCCTGCTGACGCATCTGCGCCAGAAGCATGACGACCTGCTGAGCGACATCACCAACAATGACCGCAAGGTGGCGGGCGATCTGGAGGAAAAGATCAAGGCGGCGCTGGACGGTTACGCGAAAGACTTCGCCTGAGGGCGGGCAGGGAGCGGATAGATGCCAAGCCTCAAGGATCTGAAAAACCGGATCGGAAGCGTCAAGTCGACGCGGAAGATCACCAAGGCCATGCAGATGGTCGCGGCGGCCAAGCTCCGCCGCGCCCAGGAAGCGGCCGAGAACGCGCGGCCCTATGCCGAGCGCATGAATGCCGTGATGGGCGGGCTGGCGGCCTCGGTCCAGGGATCCGACAGCGCGCCAAGGCTGCTGTCGGGGACCGGGCGCGACGACGTGCACCTCTTGGTGGTCATGACGTCCGAGCGTGGCCTGTGCGGGGGCTTCAACGCCTCCATCGTGCGCCAGGCGCGTGCGAAGATCACGGAGCTGACCGCGGCGGGCAAGACGGTGAACATTCTGACCGTCGGCAAGAAGGGCCGCGAGCAACTCAAGCGCGAACACGGTGAGCGGTTCATCGGTCACGTCGATCTCAGCGAGGTCAAGCGCATAGGGTATGTCAACGCACAGGACATCGCCAGGGACATCCTTGCCCGTTTCGACGCCGGTGAATTCGATGTCGCCACGATCTTCTACAGCGAGTTCAAGTCGGTGATATCGCAGATTCCGACCGAACAGCAGATCATCCCGGCGGTGTTCGATGCTGAGGATGCGGACGAGGCCAGCACGCTCTACGACTACGAGCCGTCGGAAGAGGGTATCCTGGCCGACCTGCTGCCGCGCGGTGTCGCGACGCAGATCTTTGCCGCGCTGCTGGAGAACCGCGCGTCCGAGGAAGGCGCGCGCATGTCGGCAATGGACAACGCTACCCGCAACGCGGGCGAGATGATCGACGACCTGACGATCGAATACAACCGCACCCGCCAGGCCGTTATCACCAACGAACTCATCGAGATTATTTCGGGCGCCGAGGCGCTCTAGAGGAACCGGAGAAACCACATGGCAAACGCAAAAGGCAAAATCACCCAGGTGATCGGCGCCGTCGTGGACGTTCAGTTCGAGGATCAGCTTCCCGCGATTCTGAACGCGCTGGAAACCGACAACCACGGCAAGCGGCTGGTTCTGGAGGTTGCTCAGCACCTCGGGGAAAGCACCGTCCGCACCATCGCGATGGACTCGACCGAGGGTCTTGTGCGCGGCGGCGAGGTGACCGATACCGGCGAGCCGATCTCGGTGCCGGTTGGCGACGCCACGCTGGGTCGCATCCTGAACGTCATCGGTGAGCCGGTTGACGAAAAGGGACCGGTCGAGACCAAGGAACGCCGCGCCATCCACCAGGAAGCGCCGAGCTTCGAGGCGCAGGCGACCAGCTCCGAGATCCTGGTCACCGGCATCAAGGTCATCGACCTGCTGGCCCCCTATTCCAAGGGCGGCAAGGTCGGCCTGTTCGGCGGCGCCGGCGTCGGCAAGACGGTTCTGATCATGGAACTGATCAACAACATCGCCAAGGTTCACTCGGGCTTCTCGGTGTTCGCCGGCGTCGGCGAGCGGACCCGCGAGGGCAACGACCTGTATCACGAGATGATCGAATCCGGCGTCATCGTGCCCGATAACCTGTCCGAGTCGAAGGTTGCGCTGGTCTATGGCCAGATGAACGAGCCGCCGGGGGCGCGGATGCGTGTCGCCCTGTCCGGCCTGACCCTGGCCGAACAGTTCCGCGACCAGTCCGGCACCGACGTTCTGTTCTTCGTCGACAACATCTTCCGCTTCACCCAGGCGGGCTCCGAGGTGTCGGCGCTTCTCGGCCGTATCCCTTCGGCCGTGGGCTATCAGCCGACGCTCGCCACCGACATGGGCGCGCTGCAAGAGCGAATCACCACCACGAACAAAGGCTCGATCACATCGGTGCAGGCGATTTACGTGCCGGCCGACGATCTGACCGACCCGGCCCCGGCCACCTCCTTCGCCCATCTTGATGACACCACCACGCTGTCGCGGTCGATCGCCGAGAAGGGCATCTATCCCGCCGTGGAT
>JBAVQZ010000199.1:0-3158 GCA_049694515.1 Paracoccaceae bacterium
CTGCAGGAACTGCCGCTGGGCACGTCCGGACAGCTGACCGCGCGGCTGCCCGGCGTGCTGGCGCCCACGCCGTATGCGCGACTGGGCGACTGGCCGGCGCTGACCGTGCTTTTGGTGGCGCTGGCGATGCTGGCCTCGATCCGCGTCACAGAAACGCGTTGACCGCGTGGGCCGGGCAGCGTAAGCCCGGTTGATCGAACCGTCACAACGGCTTCCTGGCGTGACGGGGATATTCACAATGGAGCGTTTTTCATGTCCCGGCAAAACTACCTGTTCACCTCCGAATCCGTTTCGGAGGGGCATCCCGACAAGGTCTGCGATCGGATCTCGGATGCTGTTCTCGATTATCTTCTGAAGCACGACGACAATGCCCGCGTCGCTTGCGAAACCTTCGCCACCAGCGGGCTCGTGGTGATCGGGGGGGAGGTCGCGCTGCCGGACAAGAACCGCAAGGAAGGCCGGGATCGCCTGCGCGACCTGGCCGGGTGGATCCCCGACATCGCGCGTGAATGCATCAAGGACATCGGTTACGAACAGCAGAAGTTCCACTGGAACACCTGCCACGTGATGAACTTCCTGCACGAGCAATCAGTGCATATCGCCCAGGGCGTGGACCGCGACGGGGCGGGAGACCAGGGCATCATGTTCGGCTTCGCCACGAACGAGACCGACGCGCTGATGCCCGCGCCGATCCAGTTTTCCCACGCGATCCTGCGCCGGCTGGCCGAGGCGCGCAAATCCGGCGCCGAGCCGACGCTGCGCCCCGACGCGAAAAGCCAGTTGACCATGCGCTACGAGGACGGCAAGCCGGTGGAGGTCACGCAGATCGTGCTGTCCACCCAGCATGCCGACGTGGCCCAGACACAGGACGACATCCGCGCCATCGTCGAGCCCTATATCCGCGAGGTTCTGCCCGCCGAGTGGATCTCGCCCAAGACGGAATGGTGGATCAACCCCACCGGCACCTTCGTGATCGGCGGCCCTGACGGCGACGCGGGGCTGACCGGGCGCAAGATTATCGTGGACACCTATGGCGGCGCGGCCCCGCATGGCGGCGGCGCGTTTTCCGGCAAGGACCCGACCAAGGTGGACCGCTCGGCGGCCTACGCGGCGCGCTATCTGGCCAAGAACGTGGTGGCCGCGGGGCTGGCCGAGCGCTGCACGATCCAGCTGAGCTATGCCATCGGGGTGTCGCACCCGCTGTCGATCTATGTCGATACCCACGGCACCGGCGAATTGCACGACACCGCGATCGAGGCCGCGATCCCGAAGGTGATGGACCTGACGCCCAGCGGCATCCGCAAGCATCTGGAACTGAACCGGCCGATCTATTCGCGCACCGCAGCCTACGGCCATTTCGGACGCGAACCGGACGCCGATGGAGGCTTCTCGTGGGAGCGCACAGACCTTGCCGCTGCGCTGAAGAAAGAGGTCTGACGGCGGCCCCCCGTCTTCGCGTCTTTCGCCCGGCGCCCCGCGCCGGGCAGAGCGCATGGTGCGCCGATTGCTCGGCGGTGCTAGCTTGATCCCGTGCATACCGGAAAAGGGAGCACGGCCATGACGCATCAGCAGGGCGGCTGCCTCTGCGGCGCGATCCGCTACGAGGTGACGCGCCCGCCAAACCACGTCACCGTCTGCTTCTGCCGTTTCTGCCAGAGGGCGACCGGCGCGGCGGGCATGATCGAGCCGATCTTCGACATCGGCGCCTTCGCCGTGATTAAGGGCGCTCCGCGCGGCACGCTGATCCCGCCCGGCTTCACCAGCTATGGCCAGCACGCGCAGACGCCCGACAATTTGCCGCTGGAGCCCGTGATCCACCAAGAGGTGCACCGGATCGGGTGAAGGGCGGCGCGGCGATTGCACCGCGCGCCACGGACCGCTAAACGGCCCCGCATGAGCAAGAGCACCGCCCCCTCCGGCGCCCCCTGGCGCAATTTCTATGGCCGCCGCCACGGCAAGACGCTGCGCGACAGCCAGCGCGAGTATCTTGACGAGGACCTTCAGGCACTGGCCCCGCGCGGAGTGGAGTGGGACGAGAACCCCGAACGGACGCCGATCGACTTGGCCGCGCTCTTCGGGGACGACCGCGACGTTTGGCTGGAGGTGGGCTTCGGCGGTGGTGAGCACATGGTGCACCAGGCCGCGCAGAACCCCGATGCAGGCATCATCGGCTGCGAGCCCTTCATCAACGGCGTGGCGATGCTGCTGGGCAAGATCCGGCAGGCCGGGGTGAGCAACCTGCGCGTCCATCCCGGCGATGTGCGGGACCTGTTCGACGTGCTGCCCGACGCTTCGATCGCGCGCTGCTTCCTGCTTTACCCCGATCCCTGGCCGAAGAAGAAGCATCATCGCCGCCGCTTCGTCACGCCCGAGCATCTGGAACCGCTGGCCCGCGGGATGAAGCCCGGGGCGGTCCTGCGCGTGGCGACCGACATCCCCGATTACGTGCGTCAGACGCTGGAGCAGGTGCCGCGCCACGGCTTCGACTGGCTGGCCGACGGCCCCGCGGACTGGCGCGCGCCGTGGGACGACTGGCTTTCCACCCGGTATGAGCAGAAGGCCCTGCGCGAGGGCCGGGTGCCGCATTACCTGACCTTCCGTCGGCGGTGAGGCCCGGCCGCCCTCGGCGAGATTTTTGCCGAGAAGAAGCGGTCGGTCGTGCATGGACGGCCCCCGCCGCCTGCGCTATCAGGCGGGAAAGGCGAAAGGAGCGCGCGCATGTCCGGTCACGGTGAACCCCTTCCGATGACCGCCCTCAGGGGCGGACCGCTGAGCGGTGTGGCGAATGTGCCCGGCGACAAGTCGATCAGCCACCGCGCGCTGATCCTGGGCGCGCTGGCGGTGGGGCGGACCCGCATCACCGGACTGCTGGAAGGCCAGGACGTGCTGGACACCGCCCGTGCCATGCGCGCTTTCGGAGCCGAGGTCACGCACAAGGGCCACGGCGAATGGGAGGTTTCCGGCGTTGGCGTCGGCGGCTTCGCGGAACCCGACGACGTGATCGACTGCGGCAATTCGGGCACCGGCGTGCGGCTGATCATGGGGGCGATGGCGACCTCGCCGATCACGGCGACCTTCACCGGGGATGCAAGCCTGCGCAAGCGGCCGATGGGCCGCGTGACGGACCCGCTGGCGCTGTTCGGCGCGGCGTCCTACGG
>JBAVQZ010000200.1:0-3557 GCA_049694515.1 Paracoccaceae bacterium
CGGCGCTGCCCGCGCGGGGCGATCTCGTCAATGATGATCTGCAGGGGCTCCATCGGGTTCTGCACGAATTCCGCCATCGACCAGATACGCACGCGCGCCTTGGTGTGGGGCGAGCGCAGAACGTCCAAGTGCTTCGCTTCGACCTTCTGGTGGGCCGCCGCGAGGCGCCGGATTTCCGAGAAGTTGAGGTTGGAGTGAAACAGCGGCACCGCCCAGGCGCCGGTGATGATCGAGATCTGCGCGTTCGGGTCGCCGCCCATGAACCAGGTGATTTCCTGAAGGTCGCCAGGCCCGAACTGAAAGCACTGCCGCTCGCCCCGGGTGTTCCAGATCAAGTTGGTCAGGAACGCCCGCGGGTCATAGTCGCGCAGCGCGGCGCTGTCGGGAAGCGCACCGTTGTAAACCGTCTCGCCCCCGGCGAACTGCGCGCGCTGAGGGTGGAACAGGTGGCCATGCACCCGCCCGCCGGCGGCCTTAATCAGCCATGTCTCGAAATTCTCGAACAACTCGGCGAAACCTTCGAAAACCGAGTATTTGGCGCAGGTCCGCCCGTTCTCCCACCCCTCGTTGGGAAAGCGGCTTTGCATGTAGAGGCCGGGCCGCCCGCGCGTCCGCCGCTCCACCGCCTTGGTGAACAAACGGTCGATCTTGCCGGGGTTCGGCTCGGCGTTCTTCGTGACCTCCGGGTCGTTGGACAGGAACGCGGAATAGAGCCGATCCGCCTGCGGCCAGATCTTGCGCGCCACGAAGCAGTCCGAGCGCCGCAGAAGTTGCAGGTGGTCGTCATAGAAGATGTGCGGCTTGCCCTGGAAATCGAATTTGGAAAGGGTCAGAGAACGGCTCTCGATGTTCTGGCTGTAGAGCCGCGCCAGCGTCTGGAAGTAGCTTTCATCGGGGATCCAGACGCGCCGGAAAAACCGGTCATGCATGTCGCGGTCCGGATCTTCCAGGATGGCCGATAGCGTCTGCCGTGTCAGGCACCACCATTGCGACCCCAGATGCGGCTCCACCCCCGGCGGCAGGCGCCGCTTGAAGCCGATGGCGCGTTGCAGATGCACGTAGCGGTCGAAGAGATACCGGTGACGCTTCCAGGCGAAGGGGAAGCGCAGGCTGAAACGCTCGCTGTCCAGACCGCCGACGGTCCAGGGCACGTCCTGTGTCGTGACGGATTCGATGAAATCGGTGCGCGGCCGGCTGTTGAGGTAGTCGCGCAGCTCCTGCACCGGGCGCAGCGGCAGGCAGGAGCCCGAGGCGAGATAGACATGCCGGATCTCGGGGAAAGCGGCCAGCGCCGTTTCGGCCGCCGCCTGCGTCGCCGCGACGATGGACCATGTGCCCCATTCGATCCGGAAGCGTTTGCTGAATTTCACGTTGTCCAGGTCGGACAGTCCCGCGACGAAGGCTGCGTGATCCTTGCGCGATACCTGCTTGTCCACATGGATGACCACCGGGCAGCCGCTGGTCGCCCAGTGCCGCGCCACCGCCGTGGCCCGGTCCAGCGCGGTATGGACAAGCATCAGGAAACCGACGCTCATGCCCAGTTCCCCTTGGACATCAGGCCCAGGATCTCCAGCTGCCGCCAGTTGATGTATTTCTCGGACCATTTGCACCAGAGGTCCGGACGCTCGGCCAGGGCGGCGTTGTAGGCGCGGTACTCATGGCTGTTGGCATAGTGCTGCCGGCGCTCCAACTCCTCCTTCGCCTTCGCGTTGAAGCTGTCCAGGAACTTGGCGTGCAGCAGGCAACCCGAGGCCTTTTCGCCGCCCCATTCGTCATAGACAAGGTTCAGCCCCCGCGGCAGCAGCATGTGGGTGGAACTGACATAGGCATAGCTCCGGTCCCATTTGACAAGCGGGATCTTGTTCAGCGCCGGGGCGCGTTCGGGATTGTCTCCGAAAAACGCGCGGGCGCGCGGGCCGCCCTGGATCCACAGATTGCCGAACATCCTGTTCTTGCGGATCAGGTAGTTGCCGCTGTCGAACCAGTTGGCGATCTCGAACGGATCCTGCCCCTCGCGATAGGGCACCGCGTCAATCGCGCCGCGCGGATACATGTCGACCAGCATCGCGCCGAAGGACTTGATCGACGAGGCGTCGAGCCAGTCGGTCAGCGCACGGATCGGGCGGGTGTCGCAGAACGGGTAGATGAAGAACTCGTCCACATCCACGACCAGCGTCCAGTGCCCATGCCCGTATTTGCGCTGCAGCCAGTTCAACCAGTCCGCCCCGAACCGCGACCGCTTGTAGCTTTTCGTCGTGGTCCAGAGCGATACGTCCGGCTGTTGTTCAAGATATTCCCGCGTGCCGTCATCCGAGCCGTTGTCGACCATCAGGAAATGGCCGATCCCCAGCGCCCGGTAATACTTGAAGAAATAGGGCAGGCGGGCGCGTTCGTTGCGCAGCGTGGTGAAGGCCAGCACGTCGTCCGCCCCGATCAGGCCGGTGCGGTCGCTCACCGATTTCAGCTCGCGCCGTTTGCGAAAGGCGCGGATGCGCCAGCGCTTGCGCTGCAACCGCAGGCGATATGAAGAAATCGCGCCCAATCCACCTCCTGCATGCGCGGCCCGGACGGGCCGCCATTATCGCGGATAACAGGGCGGTTCTAAGTCAAGGCTAAGACGGTCTCGAAATGCGCATCCCATGTCGGCAGGGCCGGACCCTGCCCGGACTGCGGCGCGGCCTTGCCTGTCTGCCCTCTGCCCCGTGTCATCCCCAAAATCTTGTTGCGCCAAGAATACGCGTCGCGCCCGCTCAGGTAAACGGCGAAATCGCCCAGCACCTCGGCGTGAACGGGCAGGTCGCTGGCGATGACCGGGGTGCCGAGGGCGGCCGCCTCGAGCGGCGGCAGGCCGTAGCCTTCGGCATGGCTGGGAAACAGAAGCGCTGTTGCCCCCTGCGTGAGCGCGGCAAGCGCGGCATCGCTCAGGTCGGCAAGTTCGACCACGTTGCGGCCCATGAAGGGCGCGCTGTCAAGGCGGCGGAACACGTCCTCGTTGCGCCAGCCGCGGGTTCCGGCGATGAACAGGCGCGGGATCTTGTCCTCTGGCAGGTCGTTGTGGAACCCTTCCCACACATCCAGCAGCAGCGCGTGGTTCTTGCGTGGTTCGATGGTGCCCACGGTCAAGAAATACGGGCGGGAAAGGTCGAGCCCCTCGGGCAGTCCACGCGGGTCCGGCTCGGGCAGCTCCACGCCGAGATGGGCGACGGTCATCGGCGGCACCCGGCCCATCTCGGCCATGTGGCGGGCCGCGTCGCGATGCGTGACTTCGGAATTGCAGATCACCAGATCGGCATGCTCCCCGACCGCGCGCAGCTTGTCGCGGAAGGCGTCGGGAATGCCCGCGCCGGAGTATTGCGGGAAATCCAGCGGGATCGTGTCATGGATCAGCACCGAAATCCGCGCGCCGGGCACGCGGCGCAGCGCCGCCAGAACCGGCGCGGACAGGTTGCTGTGCCCCACGTTCAGATAGGCCGTGCCGGCCGGAACCTGTTTGCCCAGCATGGTGGCCAGCCCGGCGGCGCGGCAGCGCGTCAGGGACAGTCGACGCAGATCGGCCT
>JBAVQZ010000201.1:0-1798 GCA_049694515.1 Paracoccaceae bacterium
ACCGTGTCGCTGCTGCCCGACAGCGCCAGCGTGTCGGGCTCGGTCATCTACAAGGGCGACGAGATGGTCGGCGCCGACGACGCGCGGCTGCGGCGGGTGCGTGGCAACGATATCAGCTTCATCTTCCAGGAGCCGATGACCTCGCTCAACCCGCTGCACACGCTGGAAAAGCAACTTGCCGAAAGCCTGGCGCTGCATCAGGGCCTGACCGGCAAGGCGGCGCGCACGCGAATCCTCGACCTGCTGGAACAGGTCGGCATCCACGATGCGGAAAGCCGTCTGAGCGCCTATCCGCATCAGCTGTCGGGCGGGCAGCGCCAGCGGGTCATGATCGCAATGGCGCTGGCCAACGGCCCCGATCTGCTGATCGCGGACGAGCCGACAACCGCGCTGGACGTGACGATTCAGGCGCAGATTCTTGATCTTCTGGCCGATCTCAAGCGCGACTACGAGATGAGCCTGCTGTTCATCACCCATGACCTGACGATCGTGCGCCGGATCGCCGACCGTGTCTGCGTGATGAAGGACGGCGAGATCGTCGAGGCCGGCCGGACCGAGGAAATATTCAGTGATCCGCAGCACCCTTACACCCGCAAGTTGCTGGCCGCCGAGGCCGCGGGCCTGCCCCTGCCGGTGCCCGAGAACGCCGAAGAGGTGGTGCGGACCGAGAACCTGCGCGTCTGGTTCCCGATCGAGCGCGGCCTGCTGCGCCGCACCGTGGGCTACGTCAAGGCGGTGAACGAGGCACGGCTTTCCGTCAGGTCGGGCGAGACGCTGGGCATCGTTGGCGAAAGCGGCTCGGGCAAGACGACACTAGCGCTGGCGATCATGCGACTGATCTCGTCCGAGGGCGGGATCATCTTTGACGGGCGCGACATCCAGGGCTGGAAGTCGCGCCAGCTCCGTCCGCTCCGGCGCGACATGCAGATCGTGTTCCAGGACCCCTACGGCTCTCTCTCGCCGCGGATGACGGTGGAGCAGGTGGTGGCCGAAGGGCTGGGCGTGCATGGTGTGGACAAGGGATACGACAAGCGTGCGCTGGTGGCCGACATCCTGACCGAGGTCGGGCTCGACCCCGAAATGATGCACCGCTACCCGCACGAGTTTTCCGGCGGTCAGCGCCAGCGGATTGCCATCGCCCGCGCCATGATCCTGCGTCCGCGGCTTCTGGTGCTGGACGAACCGACTTCGGCGCTGGACATGACGGTTCAGGTCCAGATCGTCGATCTGCTGCGCCGGTTGCAGGAGAAATACCAACTGGCCTACCTTTTCATCAGCCACGACCTGAAGGTTGTACGCGCCCTGTCACACAAGGTGATCGTGATGAAGCAGGGCGACATCGTGGAAGCGGGCGACAGCCAGACCATCTTCAACGCGCCCGAATCCGCCTATACCCGGACCCTGATGGAAGCGGCCTTCGACCTGAAACCGGGCGAGTTGCTGGACGAGCACGCCGAGGGCTAGATCGCCGAACTGTGACCCGCCTTCGACAGGTCGTAGGCGTCGAAGCCGCGGGCGATCATCCGGGTCAGCGGCCGGCCCTCCGGCGGGATGGCGAAGCCCGCGTCGCTGACCTCGACGACGCCGGGAAAATCGGCGGCGACGCCGCGGAACATCCGCTCGAGATGCTCTTCCGGCACGTCGAAGCCCGCGGCGATTTCCGCGGTGTCTATGCGAAAGTCACACATCAGCGCCTCGATCATCCGGCCGCGCAGCTTGTCCTCTTCGCTGAAGACATGGCCGCGCCCGGTGGCAAAGCGCCCCTCGCGTATCCGCGCGGTGTATTGCGAGGTCGGCG
>JBAVQZ010000202.1:0-2632 GCA_049694515.1 Paracoccaceae bacterium
CGCTCCCATTCCTTCACGGATCTGTTCGAAATCATTCGTGCGTCCCGCCTGCCCGGCCTGCTGCCCGGGGTGTTGGCCACGCGCGACTCCGACCTGACGCCGGTGCTTCCGACCGACCAGGTGGCGACCCAGGACCTGTGGCTTATGTATCACGCCTCGCGCAAGGGCGACCCGGTGATCCGCATCGTCAGCGAATGGATCGAAACCAGTTTCGTCCGCATGGCCGGACCCGAAGGTCAGACAGATTTGGAATGCTTTTCCGTTTGATACGGGGATTCGCAACGGGTGGAGGATCTGCGGATCCCGTCACGGATTGCGCGAAATTGCCTCATTGAGTCTTTATGCGGATTTCCGGGCTTGCATTTCTGCAATTCCGTGTTTTGCCAATCCGACGTTGCCTTCCCGCTCTGGTTGTGATTCTGTTTTAACGTAAATGAATTATTAACAATAATGACCAATGAGGCAGACCATGACACGCGGGTTCCCCTCTGTTCAGTTCCTGTTCCGTATCTGTTTCGCAGCCATGCTCGGCTATCAGGCCGCCGCGATGCTGATCCTTCCGGCACTGGTCTATCACGGCCAAAGCTATCAGGCGGTGGTCGATGAACTTCCCTATGCCACCATCGCGTTGAACGCGCTGCTTCTGATCATCAGCATCTGGCTGCTTTTCGGTATCCGCACGCGGGTTGTCGCGGTTCTGGGCGTCGCCCTGTTCACGACGCTGGTGCTGACCGGGCGCAGCAATGTGCTGCTGGATCTCGACGGCAAGATCGTGGTTGTCGCCATCTTCTCGCTGGCGCTGCCATTGGTGGCGTTCGGCGGCGGGCGCTGGCGGCTTTATCCCAAGGATGGCTGGCACGACGTGATCTGACACGCGCCGGGGGTTTCCATCCGCCTCAAGCCTCGCTACATGCCGTGACATGAGCGAGACACTTCACATCGTCGGCGGTGGCATGGCCGGATCCGAGGCCGCGTGGCAGGCCGCGAATGCGGGCGTTCCGGTCGTCATCCACGAAATGCGCCCGAAGGTCGGCACCTTCGCCCATCACACCGGCAATCTGGCCGAGATGGTCTGCTCCAACTCCTTCCGCTCGGACGATGACGAGCAGAACGCCGTGGGCCTGCTGCACTGGGAAATGCGTGCCGCCGACGGGCTGATCATGGCGATGGCCGACGCCCATTCCCTGCCGGCGGGGGGCGCCCTGGCAGTTGATCGTGAACCCTTTGCCGAATCCGTCACCGCCAGGCTTCGCGCGCATCCACTGGTCACGGTGCAGGAGGGAGAGATCAGCGCCCTGCCCGAGGACGGCCACTGGATCATTGCCACCGGCCCGCTGACCTCGGGCGCCCTGGCCGAGGCGATCCGGGCCGAGACGGGTGCCGAGGCGCTGGCCTTCTTCGACGCAATCGCGCCCATCGTCCACGCCGACAGCATCGACATGGAAAAGGCGTGGTTCCAGTCACGCTACGACAAGGGCGAGACCGAGGAGCAGCGCACCGCCTATCTCAACTGCCCGATGGACCGGGACACCTACGAGGCGTTCATCGACGCGCTGCTGGCGGCGGAAAAGACCGAATTTCACGAGGGCGAGACAGCGGGTTATTTCGACGGATGCCTGCCGATCGAGGTGATGGCCGAGCGTGGCCGCGAGACCCTGCGTCACGGCCCGATGAAGCCCGTGGGCCTGACCAACCCGCACCAGCCCGACGTCAAGGCGCATGCGATCGTGCAGTTGCGCCGCGACAACGCGCTCGGCACGCTGTTCAACATCGTGGGTTTCCAGACCAAGATGAAATACGGCGCGCAAAAGATTGTTTTCCGGATGATTCCGGGGCTCGAGGAGGCGCGTTTCGCACGGCTGGGCGGCATCCACCGCAATACCTTCCTGAACTCGCCCACCCTGCTTGACGGTCAACTTCGGCTGAAGTCGCGGCCCAATATCCGTTTCGCCGGGCAGATCACCGGGGTCGAGGGCTATGTCGAAAGCGCCGCGATGGGCCTGCTGGCCGCGCGGCTTGCCGTGGCCGAGATCACCGGCGCCTCTCTGCCCTCGCCGCCGCCGGAAACCGCCACCGGCGCGCTGGTCACCCACATCACCGGCGGGGCCGAGGCGAAGAGCTTCCAGCCGATGAACGTCAATTTCGGCCTGTTCCCGCCGGTCGAGGGGCTCAAGGGCGGCCGCCGCGGACGGCGCGATCGCTACAAGGCCTACACCGACCGGGCCAAGGCCGCCTGGACCGGCTGGCTGGGGCTGGATTCCGCGCCCCGCGGACAGTAACCTTTGCCCATGACCGAAAAGAAGTTCCTGGATGAGGTCTATGACCTCGGGACCTGCGACGATGTCGAACGGCTTTATGACAAGTGGTCCGGCAGCTATGACACCGAACTGGCCGAAAACGGCTATGCCACGCCGCGCCGGGTCGCACAGGCGATGCAGCAGACCGGCTGTGTCGGTCCGGTCCTCGACCTTGGCTGCGGCACCGGCCTGTCCGGCGAGGCTCTGCGCGCGGCGGGCTATGACGTGATAGACGGCACCGACCTCTCCGCCGACATGCTGAAAGAGGCCCGCGCCAAGGGCATCTACCGCAAGCTGTGGCAAACCGACCCGGAGAAGCCGCTGCCGTTGCGCCC
>JBAVQZ010000203.1:0-2278 GCA_049694515.1 Paracoccaceae bacterium
GCCAGCATCCTGGGCGGGCTTATTTTCGGCTATGGCATGGCGCTGGCCGGGAATTGCGGCTTCGGCGCGCTGGCCCGGTTCGGCGGCGGCGACCTGAGGGCGCTTGTCGTGGTTGTCGTCATGGCGATCACCGGGTTCGTCACTCTCAACGGCCCGCTGGCGCATCTTCGCATCGTTGCCTTCCCCCAGCACGCCGCCGAACAATCGCAGGGCTATGCCGACCTGGTGGCCGGGCAGCTCGACCTGCCGCCTCTGCTGTTCGCGACGCTGGTGGCTGGCGCCTTCGTGATCTGGGCGCTGTCCTACCCGCCGCTGCGCCGCGCCCAGCGCCAGATCACCTGGGGCGTGGCCGCCGGCCTGTCCGTCGCCTTCGCGCTGTGGGGCACCACCCTGCTGAACGAGGCAAGCTTCGGCGCCGTCGCGGTCGAGGGGCACTCCTTCACCGCGCCGCTGGGGCGCACGATCCTGTGGCTGATGACCTCCTCCTCCGGCGGGCTGGGCTTCGGCGTCGGCTCGGTCGCCGGCGTGCTGGCCTGGGCCTTCATCGGCTCGGGGATCAAGGGCCATTTCCGCTGGGAAGCCTGCGAGGACCCGCGCGAGCTGGGCCGGCAGGTCTCGGGCGCGGCGCTGATGGGGGTGGGCGGCATCGTCGCGATGGGCTGCTCGGTCGGCCAGGGCGTGACGGGTTTCGCCACGCTGGCCTATTCCGCCCCGGTCACGCTCGCGGCGATCTATCTCGGCGCGCTCTACGGGCTTCGCCGGCTGATCCAGGGCTACCAGCCCGACTGAGACCGGCCCGGGCGGGCGCCGACAGGCGCCGCCCGCGGTCGTCGTTTCAGCCCTGAAGCTGTTCCCACATCTCGATGTCGCGCGCGGCGGTCCAGATGCGCGGCGTGTCGATCCCGCGCGCCTCGTCATAGGCGCGGGCGACGTTGAAGGGCAGGCAATGTTCATAGATGGCGTAGTCGCTGAACTTGGGATCGCATTCTGCGCGCACGGCGTCCCACGCCTCTTTCAGGCTGCCGCCCCGCGCCGCGACCTTTGCCGCCGGGCGATAGGTGCTTTCGACGAAATCGCGGGTGTTCTCGATTGCCTCGTTGACCTTCGCGCGGCCCACCAGCGCATCGCCCCGGCCCGGCGCGATGGCATCCACGTCGAACCACTTGATGGCGTCCAGCGTGTCGCCCCAGTCCGAGAAATGCCCGTCGCCGCAATAACAGGCCGAGTGGTATTCCACGATGTCACCCGTGAACATCACGTTCTGGTCGGGCACATGAATCACGATGTCGCCGGCGGTATGCGCCCGGCCCAGATGCATCAGGTCCACCCGGCGGTTGCCAAGATAGACACTCATCGAGTCGCTGAAGGTGGTGGTCGGCCAGGTCAGGCCGGGGATGCTTTCATGCCCCTCGAACAGACGCGGGAAGCGCTGGAATTCGCTGTCCCAGTCCTCCTGCCCGCGCTCGACGACCATGGCGCGCGTCGTGTCAGACATGATCACCTGATCCGCGTTGAACGCCGAGGCGCCCAGCACCCGCACCGCGTGGTAATGGGTCATCGCCACATGGGTGATCGGCTTGTCGGTGACCTCGCGCACCTTCTCGATCACCTTGTTCGCCAGGCGCGGCGTGGCCTGCGCCTCGACGATCATCACGCTGTCGTCGCCGATGATCACGCCCGAGTTCGGGTCCCCCTCGGCGGTGAACGCCCAGAGCCCCTCGCCCACCTCGGTGAAGCTGATCTTCTTCTCGGTCATGTCGCCCTGCGAGGCGAATTTCCTGGCCATGGTCTTTCCCTTTTCTTTTCAATGGACACCGCCGTGGCGGCGTGATTGCCTAGCGCGATGCTCCAGTCGCGGCGCGCGCTTCCTTCCTTCCTGGTCGTGGCCATCCTTCTGACCACGCTCCTGATCCTGTGGGCGATGGGCCGGTCGCCGATCTGTCCCTGCGGCACGGTCGAGCTTTGGCACGGCAAGGGCGAAGCAGGGCTCAGCAGCCAATCGCTGACGGACTGGTACACCCCCAGCCACCTGCTGCACGGGCTGATATTCTATGGCGCGCTCTGGCTGGTGGCGCGGCCTGTCCCGCTGCGCTGGCGGCTGGTGATCGCTGCCGCGGTCGAATGCGGATGGGAGATCGTCGAGAACACCGAATGGGTGATCGACCGCTACCGCACCGCGACCATCTCGCTCGACTACAACGGCGACGCGGTGATCAATTCCGGCGTGGACATCCTGTTCATGCTGCTGGGCTTCGCGCTGGCGCGGCGGCTGCCGGTC
>JBAVQZ010000204.1:0-1514 GCA_049694515.1 Paracoccaceae bacterium
CGGGCATCCTCGCCGCGTTCCGCGAGAGGCTCGACAACGACCGCGAGACCGAGTTCGCCACCGCCTGCCGCCAGGTCGAGCGGATCGCGCGGCTGCGGCTGGAGGACATGCTGTGACGCGCAAATACTACGCGCCCGGGGGCGGCCTGCCGCCACAGGATCAGCGCAGCAAGGATCGCGCTGCGTTCACCGATGCCTACGCCGTGCTGCCCCGCGGCACGATGTCCGACATCGTCACCAGCCGACTGCCGCATTGGGACGGCACCCGCGCCTGGATCCTTGCCCGCCCGCTGAGCGGCTTTGCCGAGACCTTCGCGCAATATATTGTCGAGCTTGCGCCTGGCGGCGGAAGCGAAGCGCCCGAGCCGGATGCCGACGCCGAGGCGGTGCTTTTCGTGCTGCGCGGAACGCCCTCGCTGACCATTGGCCGCACGCGGCATCAACTGACGCCGGGCAGCTATGCCTTCATTCCGCCCGGAACGCCCTGGCAGATCCGCAACCACGGCGACGCGCCCGCCAGTTTCCACTGGATCCGCAAGGCTTATGAACCAGTCGAGGGTCTGCCGCCGCCCGCGCCGTTCGTCACGCATGATGACGACATCGCACCAGTGCCGATGCCCGACACCGGCGGGGTCTGGTCCACCAGCCGGTTCGTGGACCCCGACGATCTGCGGCACGACATGCATGTGAACATCGTGACCTTCCAGCCGGGCGGGGTCATCCCCTTCGCCGAGACGCATGTGATGGAGCACGGGCTTTATGTCTTGCAGGGCAAGGCCGTCTATCTGCTGAACCGTGACTGGGTCGAGGTCGAGGCGGGCGACTTCCTGTGGCTGCGCGCCTTCTGCCCGCAGGCGTGCTATGCCGCCGGGTCGGAGCCGTTCCGATATCTGCTCTACAAGGACGTGAACCGGCATCCGAAGCTGAGGCTCGGGTGACCGGCGCGGTGATCCATACGCGCCCGCTCGACGCGGGTGCCTTCGCCCCGTTCGGGGACGTGCTAAAGTGCGCGGGCGCACCGGACAGGATCATCAACCAGGGCCTGTGCGGGCGGTATCATGACCGGGCGCGGCTTGATTTCGGCCCCGGCGGGCGGGCGGGCATCAGCCTGTTCAAGGCCGAGCCGCGTGCGCTTCCCCTGACGCTGGACATGGTGGAGCGGCACCCCGACGGCAGCCAGGCTTTCATCCCGATGAGCATGGACCCTTTCCTGGTGATCGTGGCCCCCGACGCGGACGGCCGGCCCGGTACCCCGCTGGCCTTCCGCACCGCGCCGGGGCAAGCGATCAACCTGCATCGCGGGGTCTGGCACGGGGTGCTGACCCCCCTGCACGCGCCGGGCCTGTTCGCCGTGGTCGATCGTATCGGCGATACGGAAAACCTTCAGGAACACTGGTTCGAACAGCCATACAGAGTCGAATAGCCAAAGGCCCGAACGCGGCGGGAAAAAGCGGCGGCAGGGCGGAACGAAGTCTGACGGGAGAAATGAAATGACAGACGCAACGATCGGGACGG
>JBAVQZ010000205.1:0-2004 GCA_049694515.1 Paracoccaceae bacterium
GTGGAGGCCGCGCTTGAAGCGCGCGGCAAACGCCCCGCGGACTCCGATCTTGCCGAGATGGATGCGCTGTGGGACGCGGCCAAGTCGGCGGAAAAGGCTTCACGAAAACCTGAGTGAAAAATTCGGATATTGACCCGACCAAAAGAGTCGGGTTTAACGACGCCGAGTGACCGACACCCTGGGAGGTTTCATGACGCCCTTCATCCGATCCGCGTTGCTGGCCGCGACCACGCTCGTCTCCGCTGTCCCGGCGGCGCTGGCCGACGTGAACATCTATTCCTTCAACCAGTCCGAGCGGATGCAACCGCTTTTCGACGCCTTCACCGAGGAGACCGGGATTCCGGTCAACGTGGTGTTCGTCAACACCGGCCTCATCGCCCGGATGAAGGCCGAGGGCGCGCGGTCGCCCGCCGACGTTGTAATGACGGTGGACATCGCCCGGCTCAAGGCGGTGGCCGATGCAGACCTGTTGCAGCCGGTGAAATCCGACAAGCTGGACAAGGCGATCCCGGCGCAGTTCCGCGACCCGAACGGGTTGTGGTACGGCATGACGACGCGGGCGCGCATCGTGTATGCCTCGAAAGAGCGGGTCGAGCCCGGTGCGGTGACCACCTATGAGGACCTAGCCGATCCGAAATGGAAGGGGCGCGTCTGCTCGCGCTCGGGTCTTTCCGACTACAACCTCGCGCTGACCGCGGCGATGATCGCGCATCACGGGGCCGACTACACCAAGACCTGGCTCGAAGGGCTGAAAGCCAACCTGGCGCGCAAGCCGCAAGGCAACGACCGCGCCCAGGCCAAGGCGATCTGGGCCGGCGAATGCGACATCGCGCTTGGCAATACCTATTACATCGGGCAGATGCTGAAAAATCCCGAGGAAAAGGAATATGCCGAGGCCGTGCGGCTGGATTTCCCGGTGTTCGAGGGCGGCGGCACGCATGTGAACATCTCGGGCATAGCGATGACGAAATCCTCGCCCAACCCCGATGCGGCGGTGGCGCTGATGGAGTTCCTCGCCTCGCCCGAGGGGCAGCGTATCTATGGCGAGATCAACTCGGAATTCCCGCTGCGCGAGGGCGTCAAGGTTGACCCCGTGATGGCCGACTGGCCTGACTTCACGCCGGACAATATCGACCTGCTGAAGATCGCCGAAGAGCGTCCCCTGGCGCTGAAACTGACCGAAGAGGTCGATTTCGACGGCTGAGCCAAAGGCCGGGCGCTGGACAAGTTCCGGCGCCCTTGCCACTCTCCGCCCGCACCGGACAGGAGAGCGCCATGACCGCCCCGCGCAAGATCATAATCGACACCGATCCCGGCCAGGACGACGCCGTGGCGATCCTGCTGGCGCTGGCCTCGCCGGACGAGCTGGAGCTGCTGGGAATCACCGCGGTGGCGGGCAACGTGCCGCTGGCTCTGACCCAGAAAAATGCGCGCATCGTCTGCGAGTTGGCCGGCAAGGCTGATGTGAAGGTCTTCGCCGGCTGCGACAAGCCGCTCAACCGCGCGCTGGTGACCGCCGAGCATGTGCATGGCAAGACCGGGCTGGACGGCCCGACCCTGCCCGACCCGGCGATGCCGCTGCAGGAGAGCCATGCGGTGGAGTTCCTGATCGACACGCTGCGGCGGGAACCAGCGGGCAGCGTCACCCTCTGCCCGCTGGGCCCGCTGACCAACATCGCCACCGCGCTGCGCAACGCCCCGGACATCGCCGGGCGGATCGGGCGGATCGTGCTGATGGGCGGCGCCTATTTCGAGGTCGGCAACATCACCCCCACGGCCGAATTCAACATTTACGTCGATCCGGAAGCAGCCGAAATCGTGTTCAAATCCGGCGCGCCGATCACCGTCATGCCGCTTGACGTCACGCACAAGGCGCTGGTCACGCGCCCCCGGAACGAAGCGTTCCGCGCGCTCGGCAACCCGGTGGGCCATGCGGTGGCCCAGATGACCGATTTCTTCGAACGCTGCGACAAGGAGAAATACGGCAGCGAAGGCGCGCCGCTG
>JBAVQZ010000206.1:0-1706 GCA_049694515.1 Paracoccaceae bacterium
GTCGAACCCTATCGGGCGCACCGACGACGCCTACCGCGACGGCTGGACCGCCTTCTACTGGGCATGGTGGATCAGATGGTCGCCCTTCGTCGGCATGTTCATCGCCCGCGTCAGCCGCGGCCGCACGGTGCGCGAGTTCATCACCTGCGTGCTGATCATCCCCTCCGTCGTCTGCGTTCTGTGGATGGCCGTGTTCGGCGGCGTCGCCATCGACCAGGTGCTGAGCGACCCGGCGACCAGCGCGGTCAAGGCCGAGGTGATCGACAGCTACAACCCGCCATTGTCGCTTTTCGCGATGCTGGAAGGGCTGCCGCTGTCGTCATTGACATCGCTGATCGCCATCGTCCTGGTGATCGTGTTCTTCGTCACCTCTTCGGATTCCGGGTCGCTGGTGATCGACACGATCACGGCGGGCGGCAAGGTGGACGCGCCGGTGCCGCAGCGGGTCTTTTGGGCGACCTTCGAGGGGGCCGTGGCGATCGCGCTGCTGGTTGGCGGCGGCCTGGGCGCGCTGCAGGCCATGGTGATCTCCACCGGCCTGCCGTTCACGCTGGTTCTGCTGGTGATGTGCTGGGCGATCTTCAAGGGCCTGCAGGCCGAGCCGCGGTGAACCGCGCCCCTTGAACCCGGCGTGAATGCAACGCTAAGTGGAAGCCCCGGCCGGTAAGCGCCGGGGCTTTTGCGTATCCGGAGGTGCCATGCCCACGCTCGATGTCGATTTTGCCCGCTCGCTGTTCCCCGCCTTTTCCGAACCCGCGCTGGAGGGGCAGGCGTTTTTCGAGAATGCCGGCGGCTCCTACACCTGCGGCGCGGTGATCGACCGGCTGACGCGCTTTTACCACGAGCGCAAGGTGCAGCCCTATGGCCCCTTCGATGCCTCGCGCCTGGCGGGCGCGGAGATGGACGAGGCGCGGTCGCGGCTGGCCGCGATGCTGGGCGTGGCGACCGACGAGCTGAGCTTCGGCCCGTCGACCAGCCAGAACACTTACGTGCTGGCGCAGGCTTTCCGCCAATGGATGCGGCCCGGCGATGCGATCGTGGTGACCAACCAGGATCACGAGGCCAATTCCGGCCCGTGGCGGCGTCTGGCCGATGAAGGGTTCGAGATCCGCGAATGGCAGATCGACCCCGAAACCGGCCACCTGGACCCGGCCGACCTGGAGGAGATGCTGGATGAAAAGGTGCGGCTGGTGTGCTTCCCGCATTGCTCCAACGTGGTGGGGGAGGTGAACGACGTGGCCGAGATCTGCGCCATCGCGCAGGCGGCGGGCGCGTTCACCTGCGTCGATGGGGTCAGCTATGCGCCGCACGGGTTCCCGAATGTCGGACGGCTGGGGGCCGACATCTATCTTTTCTCGGCCTACAAGACCTACGGGCCGCACCAGGGCTGCATGGTGATCCGCCGCGCGCTGGGAGAGACGCTGCCCAACCAGGCGCATCACTTCAACGGCGGCACGCTATACAAGCGCTTCACCCCGGCGGGGCCGGATCACGCGCAGGTGGCGGCCAGCGCGGGGATGGCGGATTACTACGACGCGGTGCACGACCATCATTTCGGCACGGCGGGGGAAGCCGCGCCCGCCGCAAGGGTCGCGGCGGTGCATGACCTGGTTCGCGCGCATGAGACGGCGCTGCTGCAGCCGCTGCTGGATTATGCCGCCGCGAAGAACTCGGTGCGGCTGCTAGGCCCGCGAAAGGCCGAGGGG
>JBAVQZ010000207.1:0-1923 GCA_049694515.1 Paracoccaceae bacterium
GATCATCACGAACTCGCCCGAGCGGAAACGCAGGCTGCGCGGCCGCGTCACCCGGAACGAGAACAGCCGGTCGGTCCAGTGACGCACCTCGGTCACCGTCTGCGCGTCGGGCAGGGTCGCGGGTTTCTGGGCGGCAGTATCGTTCACGTTTGTCTGTCCGGTCATGGGGCTGCTCTTCATCGGGTATGTCTATGCTGCTTGGGCGGGTCCGAAAACCCCCGTTTTGCGGGCTGTCATGCGGGGCGCACCGCCAATGCACCATGATCGAGATCAAGGGCGGTCCGCGGCAGGCCGCAGTTTTTGCGTGGTGCTTGGGAAAATGTTCTGGTAATCAAAGATGAATCCCCACGTTTCGGAATATTTTTCGCAAGAGGCCGCATGACCGCCAAGCTCGACAAGACCGACCGAAAGATCCTGGCCGAGTTGCAGCGCGACGCCGGGCAGTCGCTGGACGAGATCGCCAAGGCCGTGGGTTCGTCCAAGACGCCGGTCTGGAACCGCATTCGCAAGATGCGCGACGCGGGCGTGATCCGCAGCCAGACGGTGCTGGTCGATCCCGAGGCGCTGGGGCTGGAGGCCTGTTTTTTCGTGCTGATCCGCACCGCCGAGCACGAGGCCGACTGGCAGCAACGCTTCCTCGAGGCATTGCGCGCCCGGCCCGAGGTGTTGGAGGCGCACCGCCTGGCCGGCGACATCGACTATATCCTGAAGGTCAGGGTGCCCAACGCGCGCGCCTATGACGCCTTTTATCAGGCGCTGATCGCCGAGGTGAAGATCCACAACGTGACCGCACTCTTGTCCATGGAGGAGATCAAGGCCACCACCGAGTTGCCGGTCTGAGCGGGGGCTGGTCAAGGCGCGGCGCGGTTTCTAGACTGGACCTTCCACAATCGGAGCAGGGCATGACTCGGCTGGCCTTTGCCGTTCTGGCGTTCCTGAGCCTCGCCGCGGCGTTCACAGGCGGGGTGTGGTGGTTTGCCTATTCCTCGGCGCTCGACCAGCTTGCCGATCGCGGACGGTCGGACCTGTCACTCGCCTCGGACCGGCTGGTCAGCCAGATGCAGCAATACCGCGAGTTGGCTGTTCTGATGGCCGACCATCCGACATTGTCCGGCGCGCTGCGCGGCGAGGTGGCCGCGCCGGTCGCCACGGCGCTGCTTCTGCGGACCGCTGACAAGACCGGCACGCTGCAGATTCATCTCGCCCGCGCCGACGGGACGGTGGTGGCAAGCTCGGATGGCAGTGCAGGGCGCAGCCTGGCGGCGCAGCCGGACTTCCGCCGTGCGATGAACGGCGCTCTCGGCACGCATCACAGCCGGATCAGGGTGGACGACCGGCGCATCTATACTTTCGCCGCCCCGGTCTTCGCGGATTCGGTGCGTCCGCTGGGCGTGGTCTCGGTGGACGTGAACGTGAGCGCGCTGGAAGGCGCCTGGGCGGGCGATCCCGAGGCGATCTATTTCACCGACGCGCAGGGGGTGGTCTTCCTGTCGAACCGCTCGGAGTTGCTGTTCCGCAAGAGCACCCGCGCCGACCCGGCCGCGCTGGCCCGGTTCGGATATGCGCCCGGCAGCCTGCAGCCGATGCCGTCGCGGCAGAAGACGACCCGGGCGGGGCACGAACTCTGGTCGATCGACGGCGGCCCGTATCTGCCTTCGGGCGCGCTGCACCTGACCCGGCCGCTGCCGGTGGTCGGAATGACCGGGGAGCTGTTGCTGGACGTTGCGCCCGCCGAGCGGATCGCGGGGCTTCAGGCGGCGGTCGCCGGGGCGCTGGCGCTGATCTTCGGCGGCACGCTTCTGCTTCTCCTGCAGCGCCGCCGGGCCCTGTCGGAACGGCTGGCGCTGGAGGCAGCGGCCAACGCCAGGCTGGAAAGCCGCGTCGCCGCCCGCACCGCCGAGCTGTCGCGCGCCAACCGCAACC
>JBAVQZ010000208.1:0-10386 GCA_049694515.1 Paracoccaceae bacterium
CGATCACCCGCGGCTGCAGCTGATCCTGCGCGAAGGCCCGCGCCGCGTCGCGCAGCATCCGCTCGTCCTCGTCCAGCTGGTCCTCCAGCCGCAGCGCATCCTCCCAGTCGAAGCGCGACAGGTCGGGGGCGTCCTTGGGCTTCAGCGGGGCGGCGTCGTTCATGGCAATCTCCTGTCAGGCAGCCGTTTCAATCTCGATATCCAGCAGCGGCGCGTATTGCTGCGCGCCGAAGATGTCGCCATCGCCAGCGCTGCCGCTGGGACGCTCGCGCAGGATCGTGAACTTGATCGCATAGGCGGGATCGTATTCCACGAAATCGGTGATGCGCGCGGGATCAATGTGCAACAATTCGGTTACCGTCCGGCGCGTCAGCGCGCCGGACCGCTTTACCAGTTCATAGGCCTCGGCCCCACGGAAGATCACGTCGAAGGTGATCTTGTCGGTCCCGGCGTTCTTGCTGCGGATCGTCTTGGCGAGGTCGCTCAGTTTCTTGGTGGACATGGGGCCAGCTCCTTTGCTCAGGCGTCGACGGAGGCGGTTTCGCCAACGATCGCGGTTTCAATGGGGAAAAGGTCGAGCGGCTTCTCGATGGCCATCGTGTGGTTCAGGGTCCATTTATGGGCCGGGCTCGCCGGCAGCACTTCGTCGAACACGAAGGACACGCCCCCGGCGGTCCCTTTCACGTCGGGCAGCCGCGCGTAGAACAGCTGGCGGGTGCCGGTGATCGCGACCTCTTCGGCCATCTCGCGCGTCGGCGCGACACCTTGGACGACGACCAGCAACTCGTGCCCGGGCTTGTCGCGCAGCGGCTCCATCTCGCCCATGATGCCGTCGCGGCCGAACACATTGAAATGCAGTTCCCAGCCATCGGGTCCGAACCGGTCTTCGACCTGACGGCGGCCCCAGGCGATCACCTCGTCGACATTGGCAATGGTGTATGGATCGCGGATGCCGGCCATGCCGACGTAGCGCTCGCCGACCTTGCCGGAGCCTTCGAGTTTGACCCGCAGTTCCGTGGCGGGAACGAATTGCATGCCCGTCACGCGTGTGGTCTTTTCCGAGATCTGCTCGTAATGGCAGTCGGTCATGTCCAGCATGCCGCCCGCGACGAATTCGTGATACGGGTTGGAGCGTTCGTACATTGCGTGCCCGGCGACCGAGGCGATGGTGCACCGCTGCCCCGGATGCATCGCGGTCACCTCGACCCACTCGTCGGTGATCTCGCCCAGAACGGTTTCCTTGGCACCGTAGGGTTCGGCGCAGAATGAGGCGCATTCCAGCACCTTGCCAAGGTAGTAGGATTGCGCCTCGGGGAAGCCATGATAAAGCGCCGGCGCGGCGAACACTGCGCTGTCCGAACAGCGCCCGCCGATGATCACGTCGCATTTCTGATCCAGGAGCGCCACGAAGGGGTGCACACCGGCCATCGCGACGATACGCGTCGTTTCGTCGATATCTTCCTCACTGAGATCGGAACGCGCGTCGAGTCCGGCCACGGGCGAGCCGGAGCGGATCTTCGCGCGAACCACTTCCTTGTCGAGTTCCGAGTAGAACCAGCCGATGCGAAAAGCTGGCAGGTTGTGGCGCTTGGCGATCTCGCGGATCATGCCGACATACATGTCCACGCGCGAGTTCGAGCCGGTATCGCCGGCCGAGCCGATGATCATCGGCACGTCCAGTTTGCGCGCGGCCAGAAGCATATGCTCCAGGTCATGTTCCTGCCAGGCGGCGGGGCTGGCACAGGTGTCACTTCCCAGCGGCACCGGGCCGATGTCGTCGCTGCCGGAATCGGCGGCGATATAGTCCGGCTTTTCCGCGACACCCAGTTCGAAGCTTTCGGTTTTCAGGGGGGCAAAGCCCAGGTGGCCGTTCGGGCAAATGATCTTGAGCGACTTCATGGAGCTCTCCAATGTTTTCCTTCAGCCAAGTAAATGCATGTAGCGTGCCAAAATCCAAAAAACATTCATCGCTTTGTTTTTAATATTGTTTTTCCACGCAAACAGCTTGGCGCCTCCTGCCATGCGCGTCCTTCACGCCGAGCCATTCAAATTTCACGCGCCGCGCATGTCCAGCTTGATCATCTGGTGTCGCAGGGCATGGCGGCTGATCTCCAGCAGAGCGGCTGCTTCCTGCATGTTGTTCCCCGTTGCTGAAAGCGCCCGGGTGATCAGGCGCCTCTGGAACTCAGAGGTGGCGGCATGGAAACCCTGTGCGGACATTGACGTTTCGGCATCGTGCTCTTCAAGTGCGGGAACCGTGTCACGTCCTGCCCGCACGGTGCGCAGGATGCGGTCGGGCATGTGCTTCGGCAGAACCTCGTCGTCGTCTTCCAGAATGAAGATTCGTTCCAGAAGGTTCTCGAGCTCCCGCACGTTGCCGGGCCAAGGGTACTTGAGAAAGATGTCGCGGGCTTCGTCACTCACGCCGCGAATGTTTCGGCTATACTGCCTGTTGAATTTGTCGATGAAATATTGTGCCAGGATCAACACGTCCACGCCGCGCTCCCGCAGCGGAGGGATGTTCAGCGCGACCAACTGAAGACGGTAATAGAGATCCTCGCGAAAGTTACCGGCCTTCACTTCCGACAGAAGCACTTTGTTGGTCGCGGCTATGTAGCGGACATCGACCGAAGTCGTTCGCACCGCGCCCACTCGGCGAAACTGATGGGTGTCGAGAAGCGTCAGCAACTTGGCCTGCAGCGTCAGCTCCAGCTCGCGGATCTCGTCAAGAAAGATCGAGCCGCCATTCGCCGCCTCCACCAGGCCGATCTTGCGCTCCGTCGCGCCGGTAAAGGCGCCCTTCTCGTGGCCGAAAAGCTCTGATTCCATCAGACTACCAGGGATCGCGGCACAGTTGATGTCGGAAAACTCGCGTGTCGCCCGGGCAGATTTCTTGTGAATGATGCGGGCGATGAGCCCTTTTCCGGTCCCGGTCTCGCCATAGATCAGCACCGTCCGGGCCGGGCTTTTCGCCACCCGGTCGATGAGGCCCTGGAGCTTCCGGACGCTTTCGTGCTCTCCGATCAGTTTGTCCGTGTATTGCGCCATCGGCTGTCCCATAGGATGCTCCGGGTCAGGACATGAGCGCGATACTCTGCCACGGTCCGGTGCAAGGGTTGTCGAGGCAAGCATACATGAGGCTCGACCGACAGCAATAAACCGCGGTGGAAATGGTGCGCGTGCCACCGGCGTCCTGGTGCTGGCAGAGCGGCGCGCTGCGTTCCTCCGCCGTTCGGTGCTGCGCCATCAGCTGCGCCGCCTGCGCCGCGTCCCAGGACCGGCCGGGCAAGACCTCGTCGAGGAACGCACGCCGCGCGCGCGACGTGTCTTCGATTCCGCTGCGCGGATCGACAAGGGTTTCCGGGGCAAGCGATGTTGTGGTGAAATGGTTCGTCCTGCAAACGACAGGTGCCGTTTCGATCGCGACGCCGTCGGCGTCCAGTTCCACCGCCGCAACCGTGCCGAGCCGGTCCGCCAGGACCAGCGTTCCTCCGCCGGCGTGGCGAACGCTACGAATCAGATCCACCGCTTCCGCAACGGTCGATGTGGTCGACAGGAGACGCGTCATCAGGAAATACCGCAGCCAGCCGATGCCATGTGCCCTGACGCCGACCTGCGTATCCACGACGGCAAGGCCAGCGGCATTGATGCCGCTGGAATAAGCCCCGGGGCTGCCGAGGCTGCCCAAGCATAGCATGGGCCCATGCGACAGGTCCGGTCCTTCGTGACGGAACACCCTTTGAATTCCGGCGTGATGGCCCGAGAAATCGCGGTTCTTGACGGCGATCGGCCCATCCGGGCCGTCCGCGACGGCCCATGCGCTGCATCCGTCGGCGAACCCCAGGGAAGCGGCCGTCAGATCCCGAAGCGTGCCGAGATGCAAATGGATGAACAACTCGTCGAAAGGTATGTCGAAGGCCTCCGCGATGCCCGCCAGTTCGGCCATCTCGGCGTCGCATTCGGATTCGGCGAAACCGCGCTGCGCGTCGAGATACCGGCGCGCTTCGTCCCCGATCAGCCCGCCAGCCTGCGCATCCGAGACGCGGGACCGAGTGACTCGACGTACATCGTCGCGGGCGGCCTCCCCCTCGGTGGCCTGCGCCTTCCCGCGCTCATGGGCGGTCCCGCACAGCGCCAGCGGCCGCCCGGGCTCTGTGAACGGCACCGTCATGCCGGCACCATGTCCAGAAGCGAGAGCTCTTCGTCCAGCCTGTGGCAGGCTGCGCGGTGCCCTGCTCCGACTCTTTCGGTCCGTGGCGCTTCGCGGCGGCAGATATCGGTCGCCAGCGGGCAGCGCGTGTGGAACTTGCAGCCCGAAGGCGGCGACATGGGGGAAGGCAGATCCCCGGTCAGCCGAACCCGATGCTTCGGACCGCTGGCATCCACCTCCGGAACCGCGGACATCAGGCTTTGTGTATAGGGATGACGCGGCTTGGCCAGGATCGACTCTACCGGACCCATCTCGACGATCTCGCCAAGATACATCACGGCGACCCGGTCGCTGAGATACCCGATCACCGAGATATCGTGTGAAATGAAGAGATAGGTCAGCCCCATCTCCTGCTTCAGATCGGTCAGCAACTGGATGATCTGCGCCTGGATCGACACGTCCAGAGCCGAGACCGGCTCGTCGCATACGATGAAATCGGGATTGCTGACCAGCGCCCGCGCGATCCCGATGCGCTGCCGCTGACCGCCGGAAAACTGGTGCGGATAGCGGTCTAGATGACCGGTCTTGAGCCCGACCTTCTCGACGATGGCGGCAACGATGTCGCGCATCTCGGCACCATTGCGCGCCAGACCGTGCAGCTTGAGCGGCAGTCCGACAATCTCCGAGACGGTGCGTCGCGGGTTGAGCGAGGCATACGGATCCTGAAAGATGATCTGCATCCGGCGGCGCATCGCCTTCATCTCGGCAGTTTTGAGGCCGGTCACATCGACACCGTCGAAGGTCACCTTGCCTGCCGAGGGTTCATGCAATCGCAGGATCGACCGCCCCAGAGTGGACTTGCCGCAGCCGCTTTCGCCGATCAGGCCGAGGATCTCTCCAGGACGCACGTCGAAACTGACGTCGCTGACGGCCTGAACCTCGGTCTGCTTGCGTCCCGACAGGCGGTCGGCCAGCGTGTGCTTTCCCTTGTAGGTTTTCGAGAGACCGGAAACTGAAAGAAGAGGGATTTCTGGCGTCGGCATCATGCCTCGACCTCCTGGTTCGCGACGCGGATGCAGCGCGCTTTGCGCTCCGGTCCGGCCGGGTGCATGGCAATCGGCTTCAGGCATTCCGGGCCGCGCTCCTTGCAACGTGAATAGAACCTGCATTGTGGCGGCAAGTCGATCAGGTCGGGCACCTGGCCCTCGATGGGGTGAATTTTTTGGCCGCGCAACGCCGGGCGCGGAATCGAGGCCAGAAGCCCCTTGGTGTAAGGGTGTTGCGGTGCGCCGATCACCTTCTGCGTCGGCCCCTGTTCGACCACCTGGCCGGCATACATCACCATTACCCTGTTACAATGCTCGGCCACGACGCCAAGGTCGTGGGTGATGAGAACGACGCTCATCCCCAGCTTGGCGCGAATGTCACTGATGAGCTCCAGGACCTGTGCCTGGATGGTGACGTCCAGCGCCGTCGTCGGCTCGTCGGCGATGAGCAGCTTGGGTTTCGAGGCAAGCGCGATCGCGATCATGATTCGCTGCCGCATCCCACCGGAGAACTCGTGCGGATATTGCCTGAGACGCTCGCCCGCGGATGGGATGCCGACCAGCCCGAGCATCTCGACCGATTGCTCGCGGATCGCGCGGCGGCGCGCAGCCCCTCTGGCGGGAAGGCTCTCATCATGCGCCTCCAGCACCTCGGCGATCTGCTCACCCACGGTCAGCGCCGGGTTTAGCGCGGTCAACGCGTCCTGCATCGTCATCGCGATGTCCCGTCCCCGGATTGCACGCATCTGCCGGGGCGTCAGTTTCCGCAGGTCCTGCCCGTCGAAGACGATACTGCCAGCGTCGATCCGACCGGGAGAGCGGACAAGCCCCATCACCGACGCGAAAGTCACGCTCTTGCCCGATCCGGATTCGCCGACCACGCCCAGACATTCACCTTGTCGCACCGTCACATCCACGCCATCGACGGCGCAGACGGCCCCGGCACGGGTGTCGAAGACAGTACGAAGACCGGAGACTTCCAGAAGGTTGGATTCGGACATCTGCATCATTCGTGGAACCTCGGGTCGAATGCGTCGCGCAGCCCCTGGCTTGCGACATTGATGGCAAGTACCAGCAGCAGGATCGCGATGCCGGGGAAAGTGCTGACCCACCAGGCCTGCATGATGAAGGCGCGACCATCGGCCACCATCGCCCCCCAGGAGGCGGTCGGCGGCTGCACACCCAGCCCGAGGAAGCTGAGGCTCGCCTCGAGGATGATGACATGTGCCATGCGGATGGTCGATACGACGATCACCGGCGACAGGATGTTTGGGAGAATCTCGCGCATCATGATGTGGCGGTTGGAGGCGCCCAGCGCCCGCGCCGCCTCGACATATTCCAGTTCTCGCGTGGCTAGCGTCTCGCCCCGCACGACGCGGCAGGGGATCACCCACTCCTTGTACACCAGCGCGAGGATGATATTGATCAGCCCCGGCCCCATCATCGCCATCAGTCCGATCGCGAAAATGAGGTAGGGAAAGCCCAACAGAATATCGACGACGCGCGAAATCAGCGTATCGACCCAGCCGCGCAAGAACCCGGCCGCAAGCCCCGCCAGAATGCCGATAGTGGTGGCAACCAGCACAACGGAGGCACCCACGAACATCGAGATCCGCGCGCCGTAGATGATGCGCGAAAGGATGTCGCGCCCCAAGGCATCGCACCCCAGGATGTAAGACCAGTCACCCCCCGGCTTCCAGGCCGGCGGCTGAAGTCGCAGGAACAGGTCCGTCGCGTTTGGGTCATGCGGCGCGATGAAGGGCGCGAAGACCGCCATCACCAAAAACAGCAGCACCACGATGGCGCTGGCCATCGCAAGGCGATTCTCGGCGAAGCTCGCCAGGTTGCGCCGGAAGATGGATTCCACGGCCGGTGCCGGTACGGCGGCCTGAGAATTTTCGGAAATGCTCACAGCTTCACCCTCGGGTTCAGGACCGTATAGAGAATATCGGCGATGAAGTTCAGCAGGACGTAGGTGACCGCGTAGAACAGCACGGCGGCCTGCACGAGCGGATAGTTGCGGACAAAAATGCTCTCGACGACGAGCCTTCCGAGACCCGGCCAGCCGAAGACCGTCTCGACGATCATGTTGCCGCCCAAAAGCGAACCGGCCTCGATCGCGGCGACCGAGACGGTCGGGATCAGGGCGTTCTTCAGTGCGTGGCGGAACAGGATGCGGGTCCGGGTGAGACCCTTCGCCTCGGCGAACGTGACATAATCCTGGCGCATGACCTCGAGCATGGAGGTGCGCGTGACCCGCATGAGGATCGCGGTCATCGGCAAGCCCAGCGTGATCGCGGGAAGAATGATATGCGAAAGCGCGTCGAGGAATGCATCGGGGCGCCCCCGAAGGATTGTGTCGATCAGCAGGAAATGCGTGATCGGTTTGATCTCGCTTGAAAATCCGATCCGTCCTGAGACCGGCAATATGTGAAGCTGGACAGCAAAAAGCATCAACAGAAGGATACCGAACCAGAACCCGGGCAGTGACACGCCCAGCAATGAACCCACGGTGGCCAACCGGTCCAGAATGGAATTCTTCTTGATCGCCGCCAGAACGCCCAGCGGGATCGCGGTGGCCAACGCCACGATCAGCGCCACGAGGCTGAGTTCGATCGTCGCCGGAAGCCGCTCGGCGATCACCGCCGAGACCGGGCGCTTGTGATAGAAGCTTTCCCCGAAATCTCCCGTCGCTGCATTGCCCAGGAACACGAAGAAGCGTTCATAGACAGGTCGGTCGAGTCCCAGATCGTGACGCATCGCGGCTTCCTGCTCGGCGGTCACGTTCTGGTCCCCGATCATGATGTCCACCGGGTCGCCCGGCGTCAGGGTGATCATCACGAAAACAATCACGCTGACCCCAAGCAGCACGGGGATGAGTTGAAGCAGACGTTCAATCAGTCTTGCCAGTGACATGCTTTCGACTCCCCGGTGGACAGGTGCTTATTTCAGGCAGGCATCATGCAGGTTGATGCGGCTGTCCGGGCTGGGCTTCCAGCCGCTCAGACGCTTTGACACGCCATAGATGTCCTGCGGCACCCAGAGATAGACGTAAGGCACGTCCGCCGCGGCCATCGCCTCGGCCTTCTGGTACATTCCGGCACGCTTGTCACGATCGACTTCGGTCGCGGCATCGTCGAGCAGCTTGTCGACATCGGGGTTCGAGTAGCCGGCCGAGTTGCCGCGGGCCGCTGTATGATGCGTCGGCATGAAGATGCCCTGCGGGTCAAGCGAGCCATTGCCCCAGGAGGTGAAATACATGTCGCCGGTCTTCTCACCACCCTCGGTGCGCCACTTCTTCGACAGAAGCCCGCTTTCGCCGACGGCCACCTGGGTTTCAATCCCCGCCTTGGTCAGCAGCGACGCGACGGCCTGGGCGGTATCCTTGTACGACCCCTGGACGTCCATGGTCACCTTGATGCCATCCGGATAGCCCGCCTCGGCCAGAAGCTTGCGCGACTTCTCGGGGTCATAGCTGTAACCCTCGAGGTCATGGTTCTTGCCGAAAGCGTCCGGGCTCAGGATACCGTTGATGGTTTCGGCATTCCCGCCAAGGATCTTGTCGACGATCAGCTTCTTGTCAACGGCATGGGCCACTGCCTCACGCACGCGGACATCATCGAAAATATCGCCCTTTGTGTTCATCGCAATGAAGAAACTGCGCGTGCCGTTGACGCTGACCACGTCAGCATTCGGGCTGTTCCTGACCTGCTCGACGGCGAAGGGCGGCAGTTCGTTGATGATCTGCGCGTCCCCGGCCAGGAGCGCCGCCACACGTGATGCGGATTCCGGAATGATCTTGAAGATCACGCGATCCACGCAGGCCTTTCCCACCGGCGCGATGTCCGGGGAACCGCCGTAATAGTCGTCGAACCGCTCCATGATGACGGAGTCGCCCTTGCGCCAGTCAACCAGCTTGAACGGGCCCGTGCCGTTTTCCTGCGTGGCCATGCCGTCAGTGCCTACCTTCTCCACGAAATCTTTCGACACGACTTCCTGGAAGGGAAGCATCGCAGGCAGAAGCGGCCAAGGCTCGGAAAGCGTCACGCGAACGGTGTCACCGTCGATGATCTCGGCCGACTTGAAGGGACCGAGAAGGCTCTGCCGTGGGCTGGTTTGCCCGTCGCCCATGCCGCCTTCCTGGGTCAGCCGGTCCAGCGTGAATTTCACATCCTCGGCGGTCAGCTCGGTGCCGTCGTGGAACTTGACGCCCTTACGGATCTTGAAGTCATAGATCGTCGGCGAGACCTGAGTGTAGGACTCCGCAATCTGCGGCAGAATGTTCATACTGGAATCCCGCGTCAGAATGCCGTCATACATGTTTCGTATGATGGTTTCCGTCTCGCGGTTGCGATGGTTGGCGGGATCAAGCGTATCGGCGTCGGCCGTGAACCCCACGACAAGGTTCTGACCCTGGGCCGTCGATGCGACCGCGCCCAGCGCAAGGGCCGAGGCCAGCACCATGTGTGTAAAATGTCTCATATGTCATGTCTCCCATGTTTGTATTCGGATCTTTCTTGTGTTGGGCGCACGCCATCGCTCCATGAGACGTCGCCAATAGGGTATATGCAAAGCCTGTGCCAAAAGCGCGGACCATGGGCATCTTTGCAAAAATTCAACGAAATCAATACTTTTTGTTTGCGGTCGAGTGCCGCAATTCTCGGTCAGAAATTTTTCTGCGCGGATATCACGCAGTTGCGCGTAAATGACGCCAGATCATCGCAACGACGGATGAGCCGTTTCGCGCCGCCGGCGCGAGGAGCCCGGGATACGCATCCCGATGCGATACTTGGCAACGGTGCGCCGCTGAATCTGGATCCCGTCTGCCTGAAGCCTCGCCGCGATTGTCGCGTCGCTGAGCGGCTTGGCACGCGCCTCTCCATCTATCATCTTCCGTATGCGTTCCATGATCTCCGCAGTTGAGATCGCCGTCTCGCCGGACCGCGCTGGCAGCCCGCGGGTGAAGAATTGGCGAAGATCCATCACGCCGCGCGGCGTCTCAATGGTCATGGCGTTCGTGACGCGACTGACGGTGCTGGGATGAAGTTCCACCGCGTCGGCCACATCCTGCAGTTTCATGGGCGCCAGAAAGGCGGTCCTGTCGCTTAGAAAGGCCGACTGTCGCCGGACTATCTCAGAGGCGGCGGCAAGCGTGTTGGCGTTGCGCTGCTCGATCGCCCGCTTCAACCC
>JBAVQZ010000209.1:0-2246 GCA_049694515.1 Paracoccaceae bacterium
CCGATCGACGGCACGCCGGATGACGTCACCCACAACCTCTCGCGCGGGCTGCGCGGCGCGGTCGAGTTTTCCACGGGCGCGGTGGATCACCAGCTTGAATTCACCCTGTTCGACATCGACCGCAACCTGACCGGCACCAACAGCTTCGGCCCGTATGACTTCACCTACTCGGGCCGGCGCGAGAAGCTGGGCTATCGCGGGGCTGCCGATCTGGGCGCCAACAGCCGGCTGGTCTTCGCGGCGGAAACCGTGAAGGAAACCTACCAGAACGATTTCGGGTTCGGCGCGTCGGGCTATGACAGCCGGGTGAACAGCGTTTACGGCGAGCTGAGCTATTCCCCCACAAGCCGGATTGACCTTACCGCGACGGCGCGCCTCGACCACCATTCGCAGTTCGGGGATTTCGTCACCGGGCGCCTGGCCGCCGTTTATCGCGCGCGCGAAGATCTGATCTTTCGCGCGACCATGGCCAACGGTTATCGCGCGCCGTCGAATTACGAGCTGTTCGACCCCTTCGCAGGCAACAGCGCGCTGGACCCCGAGAAAAGCGTCAGCGCCGATCTGGGCGTCGAGAAACGCTTTGGCGATCACGGCCTTGTCAAGGCTACCGCCTTCTATATCCGGGCGAGGGACCTGATCGACTACAGCTACACCACCTTCGCTTACTATCAGGCCAGTGGCGCCTCGCGCCGGTCGGGGGCGGAGCTTTCGGCGAGTTGGAATTTCGACAACGGCGCCAATGTGACCGGGACCTATACCTATACCGACAGTTCGTCCTCCGCGGTGCTGGACAGCTCGTCCTGGCTGACCTCGACGCCGCGCCACCAGCTTTCGCTCGAGGCCAGCTATCCGGTGACGCCCAAGCTGGACGCTACCCTGACGGGACTCTACGGCGGCGACCGGGCCAACCTGCCGGACATGACCGTGTTCGGCGCAACCTTCACCTATGCCTTCAATGACAGCACCCAAGGGTATCTGCGCGTCGAGAACCTGTTCGACGCCGAATACCAGACGGTTCCCGGCTATGGCACATCGGACAGGGCATTCTATGTCGGCCTTCGCAAGAGTTTTTAGGCGCCTGACCGCGCTTGTCGCCGCGCTTGGCCTTTGGCTGGGTGCGGCGCTGACCGTTGCGGCGGCGCCCGAGCGGGTGGTTTCGCTCAACCTGTGCACCGATCAGCTTGCGATGCTGCTGGCCGCGCCGGGGCAGCTGAAATCGGTCTCCTTCCTCGCGCGCGACCCGATGTCCTCGGCCATGGCGGATGAGGCGCAGAACTATCCGGTCAATCACGGCCGGGCCGAAGAGGTGTTTCTGCTTCATCCCGATCTGGTGCTGGCCGGCAGCTACACCTCGCGCGCCGCGGTGTCGATGCTACGGCGGTTGGGGATCGAGGTGGTCGAGTTTCCGCCCGAACGCGCATTGGCGGATGTGCGCGCGCATTTATTCCAGATGGGCGCGTTGCTGGGGCGCGAGAGCGAGGCCGCCGCAATGGTGGCCGATTTCGACGCGCGGCTGGCAGATCTTCGCGCGGATCCGGGCGAGCGTCCCCGCGCTGCGCTTTATTCGGCTAACGGATACACAACCGGGGGCGGAACGTTGGCAGGTGACATTCTCGATGCCGCGGGTTTCGAAAACATCGCCGCCGAGGCGGGGATGCCCGCGGGCGGCGTTCTGCCGCTTGAAGAGCTTGTGATGCTTCAGCCCGATCTGGTGATCACCGGCACGCGCTATCCCGGCGCGTCGCGCGCCGAGTCGCTGCTGGATCATCCCGCCCTGCAAGCCCTGCTGTCGGGCCAGACCGATGCGCCGCGCAGCGATGCCGACTGGGTCTGCGGCACGCCCTATGTGCTGCGGGCCATCGCCCGGCTGGACGAGACGCGCAAGACGTTGGAGGCAACGCGATGAGACGGTGTTTCCTGTCAGCCCGAGTGGTATCGCATGGCGCTGAGGGCAGTGCCCGGCGCGGCCCTGCGCAAGGCGCCGGGCGATGGTCTGGTCCGTCATGCTGAATTTCCGCCTCCTCCTCGCCGCGCTGGCGTTGCTGGTGGTGATGCTTTTCGCGGCCTCGCTGCTGATCGGCCCGGCGGGGCTGGGCGTGGGCATGTCGCTCAAGGCGTTGCTGGCCGGGCAGGGGGACGCCGCGGTGCTGGTGATGCGCGAGATTCGCCTGCCGCGCGCCCTGCTTGGGGTGATGCTGGGCGCCTCGCTGGGGCTGTCGGGCGCGGCGATGCAGGGCTACCTGCGC
>JBAVQZ010000210.1:0-4554 GCA_049694515.1 Paracoccaceae bacterium
ATGCGAAAGTCACACATCAGCGCCTCGATCATCCGGCCGCGCAGCTTGTCCTCTTCGCTGAAGACATGGCCGCGCCCGGTGGCAAAGCGCCCCTCGCGTATCCGCGCGGTGTATTGCGAGGTCGGCGAGAGGTTCTGCGCATAGCCCTGCGGAAAGCGCGAGATCGACGAGGCGCCCAGCCCGATCAGCACCTCGGCGGTGTCGTCTGTGTACCCCTGGAAGTTGCGCCGAAGTCGTCCGCTGCGACGCGCCACGTCCAGCCCGTCGCCGGCGCGGGCGAAATGGTCGATGCCGATTTCGCGGTAGCCGTCCCAGAGGAATAGCTTCCGGGCGGTGTCGAACAGGTTCAGCCGCTCCTGCGGGGTGGGAAGGGCGTCGGATGGAATCATCTGCTGCCGCTTGGCCATCCACGGCACATGAGCATAGCCGTAAAGCGCCACCCGGTCGGGCGAGAGCGAGAGCAGTTTTTGCACGCTTTCGGCGATTCGCTCCGCCGACTGATGGGGCAGGCCGAACAGGATGTCGGCATTCAGGCTGGCGATGCCGCGGGCGCGGATCATGTCCACCGCCTCGCGCGTCGTGCCATAGCTCTGAATGCGGCCGATGACGGACTGGATCTCGGGGTCGAAGTCCTGCACCCCGATCGAGGCGCGCGTCAGGCCGGCCTCGGCCAGCGCGTCCAGTCGCGCAGCGTCGATCTCGTTCGGGTCGATCTCGACCGAGAATTCGCCGTTTGGCGCAAGCGGCGCGATCGCGAAGATCGCATCAGTCAACTCGTGCATCATTTCGGCCGACAGGAGTGTGGGCGTTCCGCCGCCCCAGTGAAGACGGCTCAGCCGCACACCTTCGGGCAAGGCGCGTCCCAATGCCGCAACCTCGGCTTTCAAAGTGTCCAGATACGCCCGCACCGGCGCCTCGCTGCTGGTGCCCTGCGTGCGGCAGGCGCAGAACCAGCACAGGCGGCGGCAGAAAGGCACATGAATATAGAGGGATATCTGCGCGCCGGGCGGGATCTGCCCGATCCACCCGTGAAACATGCCGTCATCGACCGACGCGGAAAAATGTGGTGCCGTGGGATAGCTGGTGTAGCGTGGCACCCGCGCGTCGAACAAACCTAGGCGGGAAAGTTGCGATTCCGTGCTCATTCACCTACGTCTAGATGGGGTCCGGATTGTGGACCTTGATCGAAATCAAAAGTGATTACCAATGGCATCTCAGGAAACCACGAAAATCCGGATCGACTGCGATGATTGCCCGATCCGCCACCGCGCGGTCTGCGCACGGTGTGAGCAGGACGAGCTGAAAATTCTTGAGGAGATGAAGTACTATCGTACTTTCGATGCAGGTCAGACCGTCACATGGTCGGGCGACAGGATGGATTTCGTGGCCTCCGTCGTCGAGGGAATCGCCACACTGAGCCAGACGATGGAGGATGGCCGGACCCAGATGGTCGGGCTGCTGCTGCCGTCTGATTTCGTGGGGCGCCCGGGGCGCGAGACGGCCGCCTATGACGTGATCGCGACTACGCCGCTGACAATGTGCTGTTTTCGCAAGAAGCCCTTCGAAGAGATGATGAGCCGCACGCCGCATATCGGCCAGCGCCTGCTGGAGATGACGCTGGACGAGTTGGACGCGGCGCGCGAATGGATGCTTCTTCTGGGCCGCAAGACCGCGCGCGAGAAGATCGCCAGCCTTCTGGCGATCATCGCCCGGCGCGACGCGACGCTGAAGCTGAGAAATGCAAAGGGGCAGATCGTGTTCGACCTGCCGCTCACGCGTGAGGCGATGGCCGATTATCTGGGCCTGACGCTGGAAACCGTGAGCCGCCAGATCTCGGCGCTCAAGCGCGACGGGGTGATTTCGCTGGAAGGCAAGCGCCACGTCACTGTCCCGGACATGGAGCGGCTGCTGGATGAGACAGGCGACGACACGGACGGCGGCATGCCTGCCTGAGCCTGCCGCCGCCGATCCTGCGTCAATGCGCCATCAGCACAGGCACCTCGGTGTTTTCCAGCATGTTGCGCGTCGTGCCGCCCAGAATCGCCTCGCGGAAGCGGGAATGGCCGTAGGCCCCCATCACCACTAGGTCGCCGCCGATGTCCTGCGTATGGCGGATCAGCACGTCCGACGCGCGTGGCGTGGTGCGCGCCAGAACCGAGATCTCGGCCTTGACGCCGTGCCGGCCCAGCATCAGTGAAAGCTGCCCACCGGGATCGGAGCGTTCGGGACCGTGCTGCGGCGGGTCGATTACCGCGATGTTGATCGTCTCGGCCGCCTGGAGCATCGGCAGCGCGGCGCGGATCGCCACCAACGCTTCCGTGCTCTGGTTCCAGCCGACCACGATGTTCTTGCCGATTTTGCTGGCATCGGCGTTTTCCGGCATCACCAGGACGGGCGCCTTGCCGTCGAAAAGGGCGGCCTCGACCGCCGCCTCGTCCTCCAGCGCGCGGCCCTCGCCATAGGGCCTGGGCATCACGACGAGATCGCAGAACCGCGCACGGCTGGAAACGAGATGCGTCAGCCCGGCGATCTGCGCCACCGCCGATTCGGCGGCCCAGCGCAGCCCCTCGGCCCCCATGCGCGCGGTCACCGCCTTTTCGATGGCGTCCGCGTCCTCCTGCGCCTTCTTGAGTGTCTCCTGCATCAACATCGCGTTGGTGCCGGCATAGTAATAGCCGGTCTGGGTGCGATCGAGGCCCAGGCACAGGATATCCAGGTGGGCATCCTCGCGAGTGGCGATGGCGATTGCCGCTTCCAGCGCCGACTGGCCCAGATCCGGATCGCTGACAACTGTCATTATGGTCTTGTAAGCCACCTTGGGTCTCCTTCGGGGTTTGGGATTTTCTCGTCTTTTGATACACTTTACCCATGTAACTCTGCGGGCTGCCTTGATCAGGATCAACCCTCACGATCAGTTGCATTGACATGGATCAAGGCGACGGGAGTCGGCGACAGCCATACCCCAATCGTCGAAAATTTCCCCCGCGCGACGCGAATCATGATTCGCGCGGTGAAGGACGAAGGGACGCAGGATGTGGGATTACACTAAGATGGCCATCTGGGGGCTGGTCGCGCTTTTCGCGGCGATCGCAGCCAACTTTGCCCGTGACGTGGCCTATGAGGTTCATGCGCTGATCGTGATGCTTGTCGCGGCCGGCCTATTCGTGTGGACGGTGCGCCGCGCCGACGAGGAGCGGATCGTCGATACCAGCGGCTACATGGACGGGGTTGTCCGGGCCGGGGTGATCGCGACGGCCTTCTGGGGCGTCGTGGGCTTCGCCGTGGGGACGTTCATCGCCTTCCAACTGGCCTTTCCGGCGCTCAACTTCGACTGGGCCGAAGGCTATGCCAATTTCGGGCGTCTTCGGCCGCTGCACACCTCCGCAGTGATCTTCGCCTTCGGGGGCAACGCTCTGATCGCTACCTCGTTTTATGTCGTTCAGCGCACCTCGGCGGCGCGTCTGTGGGGGGGCAATTCGGCCTGGTTCGTGTTCTGGGGCTACAACCTGTTCATCGTGCTGGCGGCCACCGGATACCTGCTCGGCTCCACCCAGTCCAAGGAATACGCCGAGCCCGAGTGGTACGTCGATCTCTGGCTGACGCTGGTCTGGCTGGTCTACCTCGCGGTGTTTATGGGCACGATCCTGAACCGCAAGGAAAAGCACATATACGTGGCGAACTGGTTCTACCTCAGCTTCATCGTCACCATCGCCATGCTGCACGTGTTCAACAACCTGTCGCTGCCGGTGTCCATCTTCGGATCGAAATCGGTGCAGGTATTCGCCGGTGTGCAGGACGCAATGACCCAGTGGTGGTACGGCCACAACGCGGTGGGCTTCTTCCTGACGGCGGGCTTCCTGGGCATGATGTATTACTTCGTGCCGAAACAGGCAGAGCGCCCGGTCTATTCCTACAAGCTGTCGATCATCCATTTCTGGGCGCTGATCTTCCTGTATATCTGGGCCGGTCCGCACCACTTGCATTACACCGCGTTGCCTGACTGGGCCTCGACGCTGGGCATGGTGTTCTCGGTCATGCTCTGGATGCCCTCCTGGGGCGGCATGATCAACGGGCTGATGACGCTGTCGGGCGCATGGGACAAGCTGCGCACCGATCCGATCATTCGCATGATGGTGGTCTCGGTCGGCTTCTATGGCATGTCCACCTTCGAAGGGCCCATGATGTCGATCAAGGCAGTGAACTCGCTGTCGCACTACACCGACTGGACGATCGGTCATGTGCATTCCGGCGCGTTGGGCTGGAACGGCATGATCACTTTCGGCGCGCTCTATTTCCTGGTGCCGCGCCTGTGGAACCGCCAGCGGCTCTACAGTCTCAGCCTGGTGTCCTGGCACTTCTGGCTGGCGACGATCGGCATCGTGCTCTACGCATCGTCGATGTGGGTGTCGGGCATCATGGAGGGCCTGATGTGGCGCGAGGTGGATGCCCAGGGTTTCCTGGTGAACTCCTTCGCCGACACGGTCGCCGCGAAATTCCCGATGTACGTGGTGCGCGCCTTGGGCGGGGTCATGTACCTCACCGGCGGTCTGATCA
>JBAVQZ010000211.1:0-2056 GCA_049694515.1 Paracoccaceae bacterium
TGTATTTCTTGTTCTTCTCCTTGCGTCCATCGATTATTGGCACGCCGTTCAGCATCTGCACGTCGCCATTGGCCACGCCTTTTTCTATCTCTTTGAGGTTGAAGATCACCACATGGTCCATCTCGGACTCGGTCATGCCTGCAAGGTCCATGCCCATTTCCGAGTTGTAGCTGGTCGAGAAAGCATATTTGCCTTGATAGTCGCAATCGCAATTGTCCAAGTTACCGGAAACCATCACCTGCCATGCCACCTTCATTTCGTCGCCATCGACGGCAGTGAAGATGTTCACGTATTTTTCAGGCTCATCAAGAATCTTCCCGTCATTTACCAGAGGCGCTTCATGTTCGCTGTTAGCAAAGATATAGCCAGTACGAGGATATTTTTGCGGGCGCATCCCGTGGATGTCATGAGCATTCGGGATCTCAATAATCTTGTCGCATTTCATCACGTCGCAGCGCACCCGCGCTATTCGGGTGTTGGCTTTGTCGTTCATGAACAGGTAACGCCCATCATAGGTTCCGTCGGTAAACGACATGTGCGGATGGTGCAGATCGCCGTTGTCGTAAGTCTGCTTGCCGCGCTTGGCCAGAAACTCCTTTGTTTCCGGCAGAAGACCTTCGGTCAGGATCTTCAACGACTCGTTGGTTTGCCCCCAGCCAGTGGCCGAACAGCGGTTGAAAACAGGCACTCGTACAAGTTCGCGCATCGACGGAAAGCCGAGGATCCGCAACTCGCCTGTTTGGCCGGATGACCAGAAGCCGTAATATTCATCCAGCTCTCCCGGTGCCAGTTCGAAGCGTGAATCGCCACTCTGAGCTGCGGCTTGTTCTGCAGTCAGCAAGGAAGCGCCAATACCACTGGATGCGAGCACAGCGCCGGTGGCCGTGGCCCCCAGCATCCCGCGGCGGGTCAGTTTGAAATCGGGGTTATTTGACATATCAAGTTTCCTTTCTCTTATCAGTATCAGCAAGCAGACGATCCATTGCGGCCCCGCTTGCTTCATTGGCCGCGCGTTGGCGCGCGCGCCGCTTCAGTTTTTGAATGACCACGGGACATCTGTCCTCGGATTGGTAGAGGACCTGGCAATGCAGGCAGTTGACGCATTCGTTGGGATTGATCTCTCCCGTGGGGTGGATCGCCTGCACCGGGCATTCGATGGCGCAGGTCTGGCAAGGGCTTCCGCATTCCTTGTAGCGACGCAGCCAGTCGAACATGCGGATCCGCGCCGGAATCGCCAACCCCGCCCCCAGCGGACAAAGGTAACGGCAGTAGAAGCGCTCGACGAACATGCCGATGACCAGCAGCACCAGTACATAGATCACGAAGGGCCAGTCGCGCATGAACTTGAGAATAATGGCGGTCTTGAACGGTTCGACTTCGGCCAATTTCTCGGACAGACCTACTGAATAGAGAGACGCGCCGAATAACCCGAGAAACAGCATGTACTTGATCGGCCAGAGGCGCTCATGCAGACTCCAGGGCAATCTCCATTGCGGCAGGCCGAGCGCGCGGCCGAGGTGATTGCTAAGCTCTTGTAGCGCGCCGAACGGGCACAGCCACCCGCAATAGGCCCCCCTGCCCCAAAAGATGAGCGAAGCGGCGACCGCAAACCACTGGATGAAAACCAATGGGTCGAGCAGGAATGCATCCCAGGTAAAGCCGCTGCGCAGTGCCGCCCCCAGTGAAATGAGGTTGACAACGGAAAGTTGCGCGTTGGCATACCAGCCAATGAACACCAGCGTCATCACAAGGAATGCCGTGCGGAACCAGTAAAACCGTCTTTCGTTCAAGGTAGCTTGAAACTGAAAGAAGAACGTGCCGGTCAGAAGCAGGAGCATCGCAAGCAGGACGCCGATTTCAACCGCACGGTCGCGCCAGATGCGTTGCCACAAGTCGCGCTTGGCTGCCGCCTCGTCCGACTTGTCGACGACGGGCGCCGTCGCTTTGGGGGCGGCTATGTAGCTATCGGGCAGGCGGTAATCCAGATCGAAGGTCAGAAAGGCTTTGTCAACCGCACCGACGGCACGCTGCACCAGCAATTGCAGACGGAAAGGGG
>JBAVQZ010000212.1:0-6028 GCA_049694515.1 Paracoccaceae bacterium
ATCCAGCGCTTGCGCGCGGCCTGCGGATCGCCGCGCGGCAGGAACCATGTGGCATTCGCCCCCTCGGCCAGCGCCTTGAGCGGATGCAGGACAGAGCCCTCGGTGATCGCCATCGCGCAACCGGCGCCGGTCGCCGTCTTTGCGGCCATCAATTTGGTCTTCATGCCGCCCCTCGACAGGCCCGAGCCGGCATCGCCCGCCATCGCCTCGATCTGCGGGGTGATCTCCTCGATCACGTCGAAGCGGCGTGCATCGGGATCGGTGGCGGGGCTGGCGGAATAGAACCCGTCTACATCCGACAGCAAAACCAGCTGATCGGCGCCGACGGTAACGGCGATCTGCGCCGCCAGCCGGTCATTGTCGCCGAAGCGGATCTCGTCGGTGGCGATGGTGTCGTTCTCGTTGACGATCGGCACCACGCCAAGGCCCAGGAGCTGCGCCAGCGTATTGCGGGAGTTCAGGTAACGGCGGCGGTCGGCGCTGTCCTCGAGCGTCACCAGGACCTGCGCGGTGACAATGCCGAAGGGCGCCAGCGCCTCTTCATAGGCGCGGGCAAGGCGGATCTGGCCCACGGCGGCGGCGGCCTGCGATTGCTCCAGCGCCAGCGGCCCGTCACCCAGGCCCAGCACGCTGCGCCCCAGCGCGATGGAGCCGGAGGAAACGAGGACCACGTCCACCCCCCTGCCCTTCAGGTCGGCCACGTCCTGCGCCAGCGCCTGAAGCCACTCTGCCCTGAGCGCACCGGTGGCACGATCGACCAGCAGGGCCGAGCCGATCTTGACGACCAGGCGTTTCGCCGCGTTCAGGGCCGCCATGCGGCCGGCTCCTCGTTGCCCTCGCGCAGGCGCAGCCGGTCCTCGCGGATCTCGGCGCGCAGGGCGCGCAGCACCTGCGCCACGCCTTCGCCGGACACGCCCGACATCATCAGAACCGGCCGGTCCGTCTCCGCCTCCAGCGCGGCCTTCTTTTCGGCCCGCTCGTCCTCGTCCAGCGCATCGACCTTGTTCAGCACGGTCACACGCGGCTTGTCGGCCAGGTGGCCGCCATAGGCATCCAACTCGTCGATGATGGTGCGGTAGTCGGCTACGACATCCTCGCCGGTGCCGTCCACGAGGTGCAGGAGGACCGAGCACCGCTCGACATGGCCGAGGAAGCGGTCGCCCAGCCCGTGCCCCTCATGCGCGCCGGCAATCAGACCGGGAATGTCGGCGATCACGAATTCCGCGTCATCGACGCCGACCACACCGAGATTGGGGTGCAGCGTGGTGAAGGGGTAATCGGCGATCTTGGGGCGTGCGTTCGAGGTCGCCGCCAGAAAGGTGGATTTGCCAGCGTTCGGCATCCCCAGAAGCCCGACATCGGCGATCAGCTTCAGCCGCAGCCAGATGGTGCGCTCCACCCCTGGCTGGCCGGGATTGGCCCGGCGCGGCGCCTGGTTGGTGGAGGTCTTGAAATGCAAATTGCCCCAGCCGCCATTGCCGCCCTTGGCCAGCAAGACGCGCTGCCCCAGTTCAGCCATGTCGGCGATTACCGTCTCCTGGTCCTCGTCCAGGATCTCGGTCCCCACCGGCACGCGCAGCACGATGTCGTCGCCGTCGCGTCCGGTGCGTTGTTTGCCCATGCCGGGCTGGCCCGACTTGGCGAAGAAATGCTGCTGATAGCGGAAATCGATCAGCGTGTTCAGCCCATCCACGGCCTCGGCCCAGACATCGCCCCCATCACCGCCATCACCGCCGTCGGGGCCGCCGAACTCGATGTATTTCTCGCGCCGGAAGCTGGCACAGCCCGCGCCGCCGCTGCCCGAGCGGATATGCACTTTCGCGAGGTCGAGAAATTTCATCGGGTCTGGCCTTCATGCGGTCGGTTCACGCCCGATAGACCGAAAGCGGCGCTTCCTCAAGCCCTGCTCGCCGGTCAGCCGAGCTTCTTGAGATAGGTCCAGGTCGGCACGGTGGCGTTGCGCGACACGCTGTAGGCCTCGGCGTCGCCGATATACTCGAACCCGGCATTGGTCAGCACGCGGGCCGAGGACGGGTTGTCCTGGAACACCTCGGCAAAGACCGTCCGGCTGTCCAGCGGGTTCGCCTCCAGAAGGGCCGCGACGGCCTCCGACGCGATGCCGGTGTTCCACAGCGCCGGCGCCACCCAATAGCCGATCTCGCATTTTCCGGTCTCGATACGGTCGAGCGCGATGACACCCAGCACCTCGTCCATATCGTGCGCGGAGCCGTCCATGACCCAGACGTCCTCGTTCCGCTCGGGATCCTGGGCGCGGGCGATAAAGTTCTCGATCACCCCCGGCGCCAAGGGGTGCGGGATGGAACGGGTAAACCGCGCCACGCGCTCGTCACCGGCATACATCTGCAACAGTCCCTGGTCGGATTTGCGCAGTGGCCGCAGCGTAAAGCGCCCAGCCTCGATCACCGGTTGTGTCACGATCGCGTCGATCTTCATGCCGTTCCTCCTCCCAAGAGCAAAGCTTCCGTCTGGACCGCGCGGCGTCCGGCCGCATCGGACCCGGACGGATGCGGCACCGCGCGGCACCGCGAATGAATTAAATGGCGACGGCCCCGCTGTCCCGCAAGGTCATGCTCGCAAAGGTTGAACCCGTCGAATGAATTTTCGGTAACGCCCATATTGGCGTCCCTTCGTGTCAATAAAAAGGAAGGGGGACCGGCGATTTGCCGATCCCCCTGAATATTGTCGTCCTGAGGTTTCGGCTTATTCGGCGGCCTCCGCCACCGGGAGGACCGAAATGAACGTGCGGCCCTTGAGCCCCTTGCGGAAGCTCACGGCGCCTTCGGCAACGGCGAAGATGGTATGGTCCTTGCCCATGCCGACGCCTTCGCCCGGCCACCACTTGGTGCCGCGCTGGCGCGCGATGATGTTGCCGGGGATCACGGCCTCGCCGCCGAATTTCTTGATGCCAAGGCGACGACCGGCAGAGTCGCGCCCGTTGCGGGAGGAACCGCCTGCTTTCTTGTGTGCCATCGGTCGTTACTCCTTACTTCTTCGCCAGGTCTTTGGCCTGCTCGACCCAATCCGGCTTCACTTTCACGGCGTCGAACGTCTCGACGTCGAGCGCGGCCAGCTGGGCAAAACTGGTGATGCCGGCATCTGCCAGCCTTTTCGCAGCTGCCGGGCCGATCCCGTTGATGCTTGTCAGATCGTCGGCTGCGGCGGCCGGCGCCTCGGCTTTCGGCGCGGGTTTCGCGGCCTGTGCTTCGGCCTTCTTGGGGGCGGCCTTCTTCGGCTCAGCCTTCTTCGCCGGTGCTGCGGTTGAAATCGCGGCGACCGAGCCGGCGCCGACGGCGGCCTTGACGCCCGACTTGTCGGCACCCTTTTCAAGGATGTCCGTGACGCGCAGAAGCGTCAGCTGCTGACGGTGGCCCTTCGTACGCTGCGAGCCGTGCTTGCGGCGGCGCTTGACGAAATGGATCAGCTTGTCGCCCTTGATCTGGTCGATCACCTCGGCCTGCACGGCCGCGCCTTCGACGGTGGGCGTGCCGACTTGGGCTCCGACCATCAGAATCTCGTTGAACTGGATTTTCTCACCGGCATCGGCTGCCAGTTTCTCGACGCGCAGAACGTCGCCCGACTGGACCTTGTACTGCTTGCCGCCGGTCTTGAGGACCGCAAACATTGGCTTTTCCTTCATTCTCCCGCGTCCTGTGGCCCCGCTTTCGCGGCGTTACGGCCTGAGCGCCTTCGGACAGCGCGCCCCGCCAAGGGGCGATATTACACGAATCCGCAAGGGCGGACCCCTTGCCGAGATGCGGGCTTATCCGGGATCATGGCGCCCAAGTCAACCCACAAGCCGCGCGGGCTTCGCTCAAAGCTCCTGCCCGGCGATGAATTGCGCGGCAGCCAGGCCCAGCCTGTGCGACACGTCCCGAAACAGCACGTCGAACCCCGCGAACAGCGCCCGGTTCAATGCCTTGCCCTCGGGCGTGCGCGAGATATCGATATAGGCACGAAGATCATCGTCGCCAAGCGGCTCATAGGCCAGAGCGAGATAGGAATAGAGCCAGGTCTCTGTCTCGTCGCGCAAATCCGGCTCCTGGTTCCAGACATCGCGCAGCATCTGCTCTTCGGTCACGTCATAGGGAAACGCGCCGCCCTCGTCGAGGCCCTTGTAGAAGGCGAGATTGGCATTCAACCCGCCCGCAACGTTCATTTCGATCAGGTCGTTGGCCTCGATGAACTTTGCCAGCAAGCCGAGGCGCGGATCGCCCGAGGCCCGCATTTCGTCCACTCGCTCGTGGCTGGCCTCTTCGGTCGCGGGATCGAGCAACGCCAGGCGCGCGGAAATTTCCAGATCCACGATCCGCGCGCCCCTTTCGGAACCGAAAAAGGCGATCAGCGGGTCGAGATCGGTGCCGGCAAGCTCCTTGCCCATCACCTCGGCCATGATCCCTTCCATCGGGGCCGGGTCATAGATTTCGGCCACCGCCGCTTTCCAGCGCGCCCCGCCCCGCCCGGCGAACATCTCCTCCTCAAGTTGATCTCCATAGGCCAGCCCCTCCTTCGCCATGACGTCCAGAACCTCGGGCAGGCGCAAGGCGCCCATCAGCGCGTCCAGCCGTGCGGGCGGCTCCGCTCGCAGCGGCAGCGCGAACAGGATCACTAAGAGAGCGGGTAAGGCGCGCTTGAGCATGATGCCTCCGGGGCAAGCCACATATGCCCTGAAGGTAAGCCCGCGCAGCCGTATTTCCAAGGGAACCGTGCCAGCCCGATTTTCCGGGTTGCACCGCCGCGCGCTTGCCACTAAATCCCGTCAGCACGGATCACACCACCTGCGGAGAGGTGCCGGAGTGGTCGAACGGGGCGGTCTCGAAAACCGTTGAGCCTTCACGGGCTCCCAGGGTTCGAATCCCTGTCTCTCCGCCACATTTCCCCGACCGGACGCGCATATGGCGCGAACCAAGCTCAAGAACGCCCGGCCTGGCCACCGCATCCGAATTGCGTTGAAATCTTTCCACTTGCGCGGAACACCCGTAACATCCCCGCACTGGTCCGGGCTTCAGGGATGACGCGGCGATGCCGAGCGAACGTGCGCCAGAAGGAATTGCGTTTCTGACCCATGGCCTGACCAAGGTCTACGGGTCCGGCCCGGCAGCGGTTCACGCGCTGCGCGGCGTCGATCTGGAGATCCCTGAGGGCGAAGTCGTCGTCCTGCTGGGGCCATCGGGCAGCGGCAAGTCGACACTGCTGAACATACTCGGCGGGCTGGACCGGGCGACGGAGGGAACCGCCTTTTATCAGGATCACGAGCTGACCGCGATGAGCGATGCACAGCTGACCCGCTATCGGCGAGACCATGTCGGCTTCGTATTCCAGTTCTACAACCTGATGCCCAGCCTGACCGCGCACGAGAATGTCGAACTGGTGACCGAGATCGCAGACGATCCGATGCCGCCCGGCGAGGCGCTGGAGCTTGTCGGGCTGAGCGCGAGAGGGCACCACTTCCCGGCGCAGCTTTCGGGCGGCGAGCAGCAGCGCGTTGCCATCGCCCGCGCCGTGGCCAAACGCCCCACGGTTCTGTTCTGCGACGAGCCCACCGGCGCGCTTGACAGCACGACGGGCCGGGCCGTGCTGAAGGTTCTGACCGACGTGAACGCGGCGCTGGACACCACCGTTCTGATCATCACCCATGCCGCGGCGACGGCCGGCCTTGCGCATCGGGTGATCCATTTCGCCGACGGTGACATCCGTCAGGTGGTGTGCAACGAAACACGCCTGTCGCCCGCGGATATCGAATGGTAGGCCGCCGATGACCCCGCTGGATCACAAGCTGATGCGCGATTTGCGCCGGATGAGGGGACAGGCAGCGGCGATCGGCGCGGTGATCGCAGTCGGTGTTCTGCTTCTGGTGATGATGACGGGACTGATCGCCTCGCTCACCGAAACACGGCGGGCCTATTACGAGCGCTATCGGCTTGCCGATATATTCGCCCCGGTGACCCGCGCACCCGAGCGGCTGATCGGGCGGCTGGCCGCGCTGCCCGGCGTCGCGGCGGCCGAGGGG